>CAJOLX010000093.1 GCA_905235625.1 uncultured Clostridia bacterium | reverse complement strand
GCTGGCAGGCCAATAAAAAGCGCACTTGTGCGCCGCCAGTAATATTAGGGCTATGCCCGAAAATGAAATACCACCCGCTTTGCGGGTGGATATTTATTTTTTTTGCCTTTATTTTAGG
This sequence comes from uncultured Clostridia bacterium, assembly GCA_905235625.1. Taxonomy (GTDB): domain Bacteria; phylum Bacillota; class Clostridia; order Oscillospirales; family Acutalibacteraceae; genus CAG-177. The sequence continues at coordinate 1,915 of CAJOLX010000093.1, read as the reverse complement.
AAGCCGCTTATAATAACTTCTTCCGCTTCTTCTTCGGACATGCCGAAGGTCATGAGCTTAACGAGCTGGTCGTTGTTTATTCTGCCGATAGCCGCCTCGTGAATTATCTGAGCGTCGGCGCTGTTTGCAGTGATGCCCGGTATCGAGCTCACCGTTGCGCTGTCCATAATTATCGAGTCGCACTGCACGTGAGCGCGGCACTTGTCGTTGCCTATCGCGTTGTAATAAAAGACCTGCTTTGAAGAATCCTTCGCCACCGTGCGCGAAACAATCTGAGCGGAGGAATCGCTACCGTCAAGGCTCACCTCTATGTTTGAGAGAGCGTTCTGCTTACCGTGGGTGAGCAGCCTTTCGGTAACGACGAGCTTTGCGCCCGCCTTGAGCGAGGCTTTGGTGTCTCTCTTTGTGGAGTCAACACCCTTTATCTGCACCATTTCCATGTCGCAAACGGAGTTTTCATCCTGCTCAACGACCGTCACGGGGTTGAGAATTTTCGCTCCGTTGCCGTCGCCCTCGCCGTAATGCTTTTCAACGTATTTCACCTTGGCGTTTTTGCTTATATGAAACGTGTGGATGCCGTCGTGCTGACTGTCCGAAGAGCCGGAATTGTGAATGCCGCAGCCTGCCACTATCAGCACGTCGGCGCCTTCGCCTATGTAAAAGTCGTTATAAACGAGGTCGTCAACGCCCGTTTCGGTGATGATAACCGGTATGTGCACGCTCTCGTTTACCGTGCCGGGAGCAACGATAATATCTATGCCGGGCTTATCCTGCTTGGGCCTTATCTCAATATTTGCGGTCGAACGCCTTGAAACGCCCTCGCCGTTTTTCCTTATGTTGTAGGCTCCCATCGGAATGTCGTGCATTCCCGCTATTTCTTCGAGCAAAAGAGAATCAAGCTTTTCCATAATCATTCCCCTTTCCCTCTGAAATCGCATTCGCTGTTAAATTCGCCCATGAGAGTGGGGAATATTTCTTCTTTGGAGCCCTGAGCTTTTACTTTGCCGTCGGCAATTACTATCATGCGGTCGGCAAGATTCATAATTCTTTCCTGGTGAGAGATTATTATGATGCTGCCGCGCTTATTGCCGCTCATTGACTGAAAGCTCTTTACGAGCATGGAAAAGCTCCAAAGGTCAATGCCCGCCTCGGGCTCGTCAAATATAGCAAGGTCGGGGTCTCTCGCCATGAGGGTGGCAATTTCTATTCTTTTTGCCTCGCCGCCGGAGAGAGAAGAATCCATTTCGCGGTTAAGATAATCTTTTGAGCAAAGCCCAACCGCGGTGAGATAGCCGCAGCATTCGTCCTCGGGCAGCTCCTTGCCGGCGGCAAGAGAGAGCAGGCGGCGAACGGTGAGCCCTTTAAATCTCGGCGGCTGCTGAAAAGCGTAGCCTATGCCCTTTTTGGCTCTTTCGTTGACCGAAAGAGAGGTCACGTCCTCTCCGTTATAGATTATCTGCCCGCCGGTGGGCTTTTCTATGCCCATTATCAGCTTTGCGAGGGTGGATTTTCCGCCGCCGTTTGGCCCGGTTATAACAGTGAACGAGCCGTCGGGCACTTTAAATGAAATATCGTTTATGATGTCAAGCTCACGCTCGTCGCCGCAAGCGGTAAAGCCGACGTTTTTAAGCTCTAACATGTCAGTCCTCTTTTTTCTTATCTTCGGTTTCGATGGTTGTTTGTGATTCTTTTTTCTTTTCTTCGTTTCTGCCCGTTACCGCCGCTATGCCGATAGCTCCGAACAGAAGGAACGCCGCCGCGCCTGCTATTATTTTCATAAGAGCGCTTTTGGGCAGCGATGATATTTCAAACGCCGAGCTGTCGCTCGTTTGCGTTTCCGATGAAGCTGCCGCCGTTTCTCCGCCGTAAACGTAATAAACGTTTCCGCCGTCAACGTATGAAGACGGGGCAGCGG
>CAJOLX010000092.1 GCA_905235625.1 uncultured Clostridia bacterium | reverse complement strand
ACCAACGAAGCGAACCCCGCGGCTCACTTTGCGACCACCGGCCCCGAAATCTGGAAGGATACGGACGGCAAGGTTGATATATTCGTAGCCGGCGTAGGCACAGGCGGCACTGTTTCCGGCGTGGGCGAATATCTCAAATCACAAAACCCCAACGTCAAGGTCGTTGCAGTTGAGCCCGCAGGCTCCCCCGTGCTTTCAAAAGGCACTCCCGGCCCGCACAAGATTCAGGGTATCGGCGCAGGCTTCGTGCCCGACACTCTCAACACCGACATTTATGACGAAATCATCACCGTTGAAAACGAAGACGCTTTCGCAACGGGCAAGCTCCTCGCGAGAAAAGAAGGTCTGCTTGTCGGCATTTCCTCGGGCGCTGCGGTATTTGCAGCAAAGCAGCTTGCCGCAAGACCCGAAAACAAGGGCAAAGTCATAGTAGCCCTTCTTCCCGACACCGGCGACCGTTATCTCTCCACCCCGATGTTTGCCGACTGATAAATTCAAACTTCCTTTCAGCCGAAACACAAGCGGCGCTCCGTTAGGCTTATGCCACGAACGAGCGCCGCTCATTTTGTTTTTAAATTCGCTTAATTCAAATCACGTAGTCGTTTGCGCATCTTTCCATGTGCTGGTCGACTATATCCTGCAAAGTGATGCTGTCAAGATATTCGTTGATCACCTTGTTGAGCCCCTGCCAAATGGGCAAAGTGGCGCAGTCCGCGCTTCGGTCGCATTCAACAGGGTCCTGACCGCCGCAGATAACGGGCGAAAGCTGACCTTCCGTTAAGCGCAGTATCTCGCCAACCGTGTATTTATCGGGCGATTGAGCGAGCATATAGCCGCCCTGAGAGCCCCTGTTGGTGCGCAGAATGTCGCTTTTATTAAAAATCGGAATTATCTGCTCGAGATATTTTTTTGATATATTCTGCCTCTCCGCAATTTCTTTGAGAGAAATATATCCGTTATTTCTGTGCTCGGCAAGGTCAATGAGCATACGCAAAGCGTAACGTCCTTTTGTTGAAATTTTCACGATACGGCTTCTCCTTTGCAGTTTATGGAGATATAATACCACTATTTCAATAGGAATTCAAGGTTTTAATTTTCGTTTTTTTCTTTTGCGTTAAAAATTCGATTTGTCAAAAGCCGAAAAAACGGCTCTGTCACTTCCTCCCGGGAACGAACTTTTCCCACCTTGCGAGCACTTCCTTGAGATTATCGTCAAGATATGAGCAGGCTTTTTCTCTAATCCAATCGGGTATGCCGTAAGCCGCCTCGGCTATGCTGCCCGTAATTGCCGCGAGTGTGTCGCTGTCGCCGCCGAGGGAGATGGCGTTTCTGATAGCGTCCTCAAAATCCGTGCTTTCCAAAAAAGCGATAATAGCTTGCGGCACGGTGTCCTGACAGGTTTCGTTAAACCGATATTCGGGGCGGATTTCATCGAGTGTGGGTGAGAGGTCATATCCGTATTCACTCTCGATGTGGGCTTTGATGCGCTTTTTGCATTCGTCGGGGTCATTTTTGATGGGCTGCTCGCAGTCGCCGAAATACCCGCCGAAGTAATAGCGGCAAAGGAAAATCGCGTCGGTTGTTGCCAACGCGCCTTTGATGCCCTCCGGGTGGTTATGCGTTACCTCCGCGGACAGCCTCGCTTTCTCCCTGCCGCTTGTCGGCCACATTCCCGTTCGGGCGCAGAAGCCGCAATCCATCATTCGGGCGCAGGGCGAAACGCGCATTGCGGAGCCGTTGCCGAAGCTGTTATAAGGCTCGCGGTCATCGGAGAATATCCATCTGCCGAATCTGCCGCCGTAGCCTGCGTCCGGGTACATACGGCCGAATTTTTTCATCTCGTTTATGAAGTCGTCCCTTTCTCCGCCGTCCATAATCGCCTGAGCGACGGCGCAGGTCATAACGGTATCGTCCGTGAAGAAACAATCGTCACGGAATAAAGGAAAATCCTTCGTTTTGATATTGTGCCACTCGTAAACAGAGCCTACGATGTCGCCGACTATTGCTCCGAGCATTTAATCACTCCCCCGCCGTTAACTTTGTTGATTTCTTATTTACTTGCTTTTGACAATAAGTATTTTAACATATTATGAACGTAAATTCCACCGTCGGATTTAATGAAACTAATCATATTCGGGTAAAATTTAAGGCTGAATTCCCGTAATTTTCTTTCCAAGCGTTCCTTTCATATAAGCTCACTTTCCGGCTAAAATCGCTTTCAATCGTATTTTAGCCGGAAATTCACCATATTTAGGATAAAAACAGCAGAAGCTCCGATAGCGCCTGACAGCAATGATGCCTCACGTTGAAATTAAACTTCCGTTCAACCGCAAATGTCACGCCCGCCGCAAAAAGTCAAGAGAAAAGGACGGTATCTATTCATCAAATCGGATTTCGGGCATGATAATTGACAAAAGGGCAAAAGAAATTTATAATATCGGCATAAAGTTAAGGAGACCAGCTATGAAAAGTCAAGATAAAAATCAAGCTTTTTGAAGGCGGTCATGGATGAACGGGGTGTTGGTTTTTAAGAGTTTAAAAATAACA
>CAJOLX010000091.1 GCA_905235625.1 uncultured Clostridia bacterium | reverse complement strand
CTGGCAGGCCAATAAAAAGCGCACTTGTGCGCCGCCAGTAATATTAGGGCTATGCCCGAAAATGAAATACCACCCGCTTTGCGGGTGGATATTTATTAATTTCCGCACTGCTCGAACGCCGTGCGGCTGACCGCCATATATTGACTTTTCTTTGCAAAAATGATAACATTGTTTTCGGGCAGGTTCGCCTGCTCCGTGTATGATGAATAATTTCAATAATATCGGATTGGAAGTGTTTGGTTGAAAGGAATTATTCTTGCCGGCGGATCCGGCACGAGGCTCTATCCGCTCACGCTTGTAACGAGCAAGCAGCTTTTGCCGGTATATGACAAGCCGATGATTTATTATCCGCTTTCAACTCTTATGCTTGCGGGTATAAGGGATATTCTCATTATATCCACTCCTTCGGATACTCCGAAGTTTGAGCAGCTTTTGGGCGACGGCTCTCAGTTCGGCATTAACCTTGAATATGCCGTGCAGGAAAATCCCGAAGGGCTTGCTCAGGCGTTTATCATAGGCGAAGATTTCATCGGCTCCGACAGCGTAGCGATGGTGCTCGGCGACAATATCTTTTACGGCAGCGGTCTCGGCTATCTGCTCAGACAAGCCGCTAAAAACACCGGGCGCGCCACCATTTTCGGCTACTACGTCGATAATCCTCAGGCGTTCGGCGTGGTGGAATTTGATGAAAACGGTCAGCCTGTTTCCATAGTTGAAAAGCCCAAAAGGCCCAAGTCAAACTACGCCGTCACGGGGCTTTACTTCTATGACAACAAGGTGGTCGAATACGCAAAATCCCTCAAGCCCTCCAAGAGGGGAGAGCTTGAGATAACGGATATTAACCAGCTTTATCTCACCGCCGGCAACCTTGACGTTAAGCTGCTCGGCAGGGGTTACGCATGGCTCGACACCGGCACGGTCGACTCGCTTCTCGACGCCACCAATTTCATAAAGACCATCGAAAAGCTGCAGGGAATTCAGATTTCCGCTCCCGAAGAAATTGCCTATAACATGAACTGGATAAGCTACGAAAAGCTGCTTGATTCCGCCCGGAAATACGGCAAATCGTCTTACGGCCAGCATCTTATGGCTGTGGCGCAGGGCAAAATCCTTTATTCCTCGGATAAGCCGGGCGAAAAGCCCACGTGGGGATCCGATAAAGCCGGAGAGTGACGATATGGAAAAAACAGAAACCGCTCTCGAGGGAGTTTACATAATCGAGCCTAAAGTTTTTGCGGACTCAAGAGGCTGGTTTTACGAGAGCTATTCCCAAAGAGAGCTCGAAAAGCTCGGCATTTTCACCCGCTTCGTGCAGGATAACCGCTCGTTTTCCGCCGCAAAAGGCACTTTGAGAGGCCTGCACTGCCAGGTGGGAGAATTCGCTCAGACAAAGCTCGTTTCATGCACGAGAGGCAAAATACTCGACGTTGCTGTTGACGTGAGGCGCTCGTCGCCCACTTATCTTAAGCACGTTGCGGTTGAGCTGAGCGAAGAAAACAAGCGTATGCTCTATGTCCCCGCAGGCTGTCTTCACGGCTTCGTTTCGCTTACCGATAACGTGGAGCTTCTCTACAAGGCGGACTCTTTTTACAGCGCCGCGCACGACAGAAGCGTGCGCTTTGACGACCCGCTTTTCGGCATAGATTGGGGCGTTTCCGACCCCGTTCTTTCCGATAAAGACAAAAACGCGCCGCTGTATGAAGACAGCGACGTGAGATTTTGATCGGTAACCGCATTTAAGCGAACGCTAAAAAAGAATATCCGTAAATTAAACAGAGCGCAGATTTTAAAGCCTGCGCTCTGTTTTATAACTATCCGAAAAAAATCAGTTATTCCCCGTCATCTTTTCCTGCTTGACCTTTTTGTCGATAACGTGCCTTAAGGCGAGCTCGTTTCTTACGTCGTCAAGCGAAATGCCCATTTCGATCATGAGCACCATCACGTGATAGGCAAGGTCGGCTATCTCGTAAACGGTTTCGGCTTTGTCGTTCGCCTTGCCTGCTATGATGACCTCGGTTGACTCTTCGCCCACTTTTTTGAGAATTTTGTCAATTCCTTTTTCAAAGAGGTAGGTTGTGTAAGAGCCTTCTTTTTTATCGGTCTTTCTGCCCTCGATGAGCTCCATGAGCCCTTCGGGGGTGAAATAGCCTATATCGTCATTTTCAAAAACTTCGTTTTCAAAGCAGGTTTCCGTGCCGAGATGGCAGGCGGGGCCGTCGGGCTTAACGAGCACGAGCAGAGTGTCTTTGTCGCAGTCGGCGGTTATCGACACTATGTGCTGATAATTGCCGCTTGTGTCACCCTTGAGCCAAAGCTCCTGCCTTGAACGGCTCCAGAAGCAGGTGAGCTTTTTCTCCATTGATATTTCAAGGCTTTCCCTGTTCATATAGGCAAGCATTAAAACCTTTTTCGTTTCGGCATTAACTACTATCGCCGGGATGAGCCCTTTTTCGTCAAATTTTAAAGAGTCTAAATCAACCATTATTCAAAACCTCTCTCACAGTCTTACGTTTATGTTTTCTCTGGCAAGGCGCTGCTTTAAGTCTTTGATGCTGACCTCTCCGAAATGGAATATCGACGCGGCAAGCCCTGCGTCAACTCTGGGCAGAGTTTTAAACAGCGTCACGAAATCCTCCTCGCAGCCGGCGCCGCCGCTCGCTATAACGGGCACGTCAACGGCGCTGCACACTTTGTCGAGCATTTCGAGGTCAAAGCCGTTTTTAACTCCGTCGGTGTCGATGGAATTTAACACCACTTCGCCCGCGCCGTTTCCGACGCAGCGTTTTATCCATTCAATGGCTTCCATGCCAGTATTTTCTCTTCCGCCCTTCGCGAAAACTCTGAACACTCCGTCAACTCTTTTTACGTCGGCGGAAATAACGACGCACTGGTCGCCGTAAAGCTTCGCCGCCTGAGAAACGAGGTCGGGGTTTCTTATGGCACCCGAATTAACGCTCACCTTGTCGGCGCCGCATTTGAGCACTCTGTCAAAATCCTCAACCGTGTTTATGCCCCCGCCGACCGTGAGCGGAATAAACACCTTTTTGGCGGTTTCGCACAGTATGTCGGTAAAGAGCTTGCGCCCGTCGGACGAAGCGGTTATG
>CAJOLX010000090.1 GCA_905235625.1 uncultured Clostridia bacterium | reverse complement strand
AAAATTTTATATGCCTACTTAGCTCAGTTGGTTAGGACTGACAGGGAGGATTACAACGGAAAAAATCCGAAAATATTTCGGCGCGAACACAAAAAATTTAATATGCCTCGATAGCTCAGTCGGTAGAGCGACGGACTGTTAATCCGTGTGTCACAGGTTCGAGCCCTGTTCGGGGCGCCATGATGTACTCAGCAAATAGCTGTCAGTGCATAAAAAGAGATGTGATTTATGCAATCACATCTCTTTTTATGCTTTTTATTAAATTTTGCGTGCATAGTTCAAAAAATATGCAATTTGAAAGTTGGACAAAAATGTTGCAATTTATAGCTGTCATTTTCGATTTTTACCGATTTAATAGGTTTTGAACCTACGACATAAAATTTTTATGCTTCTCCGTCCGTGCAATACACTTTACAATTCGACGGAACGTCATGGTTCCAATCAACTCCTTTGCTTATTGCATTCCATTGCGCCATAGTTCCTTTGAAAGTTATTCTCTTAAGACTGATGCAACCGATGAACGCCTGCTCACCGATAGAGGTTACGCTGTCGGGAATTTCTATTCAAACGAGGTTTGATCTATAAATTTAATAGCTTTTCTGCGTTTAAGTGAGCAATTTTCTCTCTGTCTTCGTAAGGAACTTCGATACAATTTATCCAATCCTTAGTGCTTGGCATAGCCGCGTCCGTTCTGTAAGGGTAGTCGTTAGACCAAACAATGTGATTAATGCGGATTTTATCCGCAATGATAAAAATATCGAGATAACTTATTCTCTCAAAGGTAAGCAAAACAAAATAATTTACGATACCGAAAGGGGGTTTTTGTTATGACGGACAAAACAAGCGTTATATTCGGCAACCAAATCGATGCTAAAACCATCAAAAAAGCCGAAAAAAGCAAGAATAAATTTTTAAAAAAATACGGTGACGACAGCTCGAAGGATTATAAAATTTCCTTTACCGATATAGAAGCGCTTGATTTTCTCGGCGTATCGAACGTGGTTTTCGGCGAGGAAAATCAAAAATTCGATGATAACGCGCTGATAGTCGGCAACATCAGAATGGGTTTCGGCCACTACCGAATAAGCATTGCAATGGCCTCCTGTGCGCGGGCGCTCGGTTACAAACCTTATTGGATGGACCTCGCTTCCTTCGATGCGACGGGATCGGAAATGATACGAGAACAAAACTCGCTCTATTCACTCGCTTCGAGAATTTCGCAGAAGTCTAAACTTTTCAACAAACTCGTATGGGATCCCATGAATAGCGAGGGGTTCAAAAAAATCACCTATAACGCAGTGGATCAGAAGAACAGCGAACTGCTCGTGCCGATTTTCAAAAACGTAGATAAAAAAATTCCTTTTATCGCCACGCACGTATGGCCCGCGCAGGCAGCAATACACGCAGGTTTCGATAACGTTGTAAACGCCATACCCGACAACCGGGCAATGGCGTTGCATCTTTCCGAAGGCGCCATCCACACCGTGCAGGCGGTCTTCTGCCTGCGCTTTTTCCTTCGCGTTTATTTTTACGCGTACTTATACTTACTTTTATATTTCGACAAGAAACGGAAAGTCATAATCGTCGCGAACAACTCAGAGAAGACGACGGAATACCATACGCCGTAGAAAGCCGCTTCGTAGCTCGAGCCGAACACATAGAAGAAGATGAGCGGCACGATTATGATAGTCGCCAAGTTGAATACCAGCGTCCTTACAATCGAAATGATTGCGGAGACGCGCCCGTTGTTGAAGGCGGTAAAGAGTCCGGAACCGAAGGTCGGAATCCCCTTGAACAGGAAGGACAGCGTAAAGATCGAGAGACCGTCGACCGTGATCTGCATGAGAACCGGGTCTCCGTGGGAAAATGCGCTTGCCAGCGGATGCGACAACGCTTCGATCAAGACGGTCGAGACGGCGCTGAAAATGAAGACTACCGTGAGACTCTTCGTATATAGATTCTTAAGATTGTCCTCATTGCCTGCCCCGTAGTTATACGAGAACAGCGGGGAGACGCCGAGCACGAAACCGGAAGCGATAGCGGTGAAGATCGAGTTGACGTAGCCCACCGTACCGAAAGCGGCAACGCCTATATCGCCGACCATGTAGAGGAACAAACTGTTGTAAACGATGTTGATTATCGATCCGGAAATATTAGTGAAAAATTCGGACGAGCCGTTTCCGCAAGCTTTGATAAGAGCCTTGCCGTCCTTCTCGGGCTTTCCGAGGCGCAGGAGGCTTTTATTTTTGCAAACGAAATAGATCAACGGAATGACGCCGCCGACGAAAAGCCCCGCCGCCGTCGCGATGGCTGCACCCTGAACCGCCTTGATGGGGTCGCCGTTTGAGACAACGCCGACGAGAATCGCGTCGCCCACGACGTTCGTTACGCCTGCAAGAATTGTAAAGGCAAGCCCGAGCATTGGCTTTTTCGCAGTCGCCAAAAAGCTCTGGAAATAGAACTGGAGCATGAAAAGCGTTATCGCCGGGATCAGGATTTGACTGTAGGCGATACAGATGGGCATCATCGTTTCCGTCACACCGAGCACTTTAAGAAGCGGCTCCATGACGAAAAACAGAATTATGGAGGAAAGTATGCCGATGCCGATCAGAACGTATGCTAATAATGAAAAAAGTCCGTTCGCCCGCTTTGCGTTTCCTTCCCCTAAGACCTTGCCGACCAGAGCGCTGCCGCCGGTACCGAACATAAAACCGATGGCGGCGATAATCATGAAAATCGGCGAAACCTGGTTGATCGCCGCGAAGGCTACCGTCCCACCGAAATTGGATACGAAAATACCGTCGACGATCGTATAGAGCGATGCAAGAAGAACTGCAAGGATCGATGGCGTGACGTACTTGAATAGTTTGCCGAGTGTAAAATGCTGTGTAAGCACTTCGGCTCTCTCGTCCATTATGGTTTTCTCCTTTTATAAAAATCGGTTCAGTGTCGGGAATATATCATAAAACATATTCCTCGCCTATGGCGTAACGCACGATTTGCGTATTATATAGAGAATCGTTTATCGACCGAATAGGCGGAATTTCATTGCCGACCGAAAAATTTTTTTTATTTTATCACACGGCGACAAAATTGTCAATAGTTTGTTTAATTATTCCACCTCTTAATGGTGGAATAATCTCATACCCGTAAAACACATTACCATTCCGTGTTTATCCGCCGCCTCGATGACGAGTTCGTCTCTTATCGACCCGCCCGGCTTTGCAAAACGCCACTTAAAGGCATGCCGGAAAAGGATATCAAAATGGTCGGCTGCTACACGAGTTGTTGTGCAACTTGAAAGAAGTCAACGAGAGAAGAAAAGCCCGTATTTCGCAGAAAAAACCCATAAGACTCTTAATAACCGTCGGCGGAGCGGGCGCGGTTTTCGACCTCTTTTTGGATATGGTCAAGCACCTTTTGCCATACGTTAAGCAAAACAAAGTAGCCTTGTTTATCAACTTCGGAGATCACCTTGAAGTTTATAAAAAACTCCTGTCGAAGGTACCCGAACTAAAATGCAAAGAATTTTTTAATGAATACGAAAATCTTAAAAAGACGGCCAAAGAACTTCAAACGGGCGATGCGGAAGGTGTTTACGCTATTTATAACCAAAATATATTCGAGGCGGTTTACTCTACAAACCTTCTTATGCCGGTAACCGATCTCCTCATAACCAAGCCGGGCGAACTCGTTTATTACCCTATACCGAAAGTGTTTATGCGGCATATCGGCGGGCACGAAGTTTACGGCGCCATTCACGGAAGGGAATTCGGCGACTCCACCTTCGAATGTCCTGACAAAAAAACTATGAACGCCATGCTCGACAGGCTTATTTCAGACCGCGAGATAATTCCCCACATGTGCGACGCTATCGACGCTCTTAACGCTGCCGGGTATTATAACGGCGCTTACGAGTGCGTACGCCTCGCCGGTCGCAAATAACTTTTACTGCAAGTAAAAATATCGCTTTGCCCGCAGGGCAAAATATCACTGTTTGCGCAGCAAACAATATCACTCCAATAAAAAAGCCGAGAGATTTTCTCTCGACTTTTTTATTGGAATATAACTCAATGTCCGCCGCCCGCCCTAATGTCAAAAGACAGGCAGTACTATTCGCTATAGTTAGAAATTATTGATAACAAGGCCAGAGGCACTTCCTCCAAGTAGCTCAACAACATTGTCTTGAGTAATTAAAGTGTTGCCAACATAGCAGTTTACAAGAGTGGAAGTAGCTTGTCTAGTTTCGCCTTTTCGCGGCAACAAACAGATCATAGGTGAACCGACCAGCCCGAATCGATCTTTTTATGCACTTTCTTGAGCGTCTCAACGTCAAGCTTCGGCCAGTCGTTCACCTTCTGCGCTTTGTCGGTGATGAGATGCGCCTTTTCCGCGCAAAGCGCCATCGGCGTGTCCGCAAGAGAATCCGAATAGAAATTCTCGATCTCCGGGAAGCCCTGGTCGAAGATATACGCCGCTTTTTCCCGCGCGTACATCAAGTTGTCAACGAACGCGCCGACCTCCCGGTCATAATCGGACGCCATACAGTTCACGCCGAGCCGTTTGGCGATCGGTTCGATGATGCACTTCGGAGAGGCGCTGATGATGAGATCGTCGGGCTTTTTCTGGGCGAGATACCAGGCGGAGACGCGTTTTTCGTTCTTGTCCCAGAATTTTTCGATCTGCTCGTCAAAATCGTCGACCTTGCAAAGGAAACTGAAAAACGTGCGCTCCATCACATAGCGAGGCACCTTGCCGAGTTTGTGCCCAATCATGCTTTTCAGCGCCTTCGGGAAAAACGTGAACCACAAAGAAGGATGCCGATTCATACACCAAAACGCAAAACTGATGGCACAGTCCGGATAATAGATCGTGCCGTCAAAATCATATACGTTCATTCTTCGCGATCTCCTAGATCAAATCCGCTTCTCACTTGACGTCGAACACGGCGTCAAGCCCGGTGATGTTCAGCACCTCGCTGAAACTCGGCCCGATGTTCAGAAGTTCCATTGTGCCCTTTTTTGCCTTCATGCTCTTGTAGGTGTTGAGCAGAACGCGAAGACCCGCAGATGAAACAAAGTCGCACAGCGCAAAATCCAGAGACAGAGCGTCTGTCTCGGGGATGCTCTTTTCAAGCAGGTCTTTGAGTTCGGGTGCGGTCATCGTATTGAGTTCTCCGTCCAGAGCCACAGTGATGCAAGCACCTTCTTTTTTTGTCGTCAAATTCAATTCCATTCTATAGTTCCTCCTGTTTATTGATCTTAAAGACCATTATTCATAATATGAATCGCGTTTGCTGCCGCCCGTCAGGAATTCAACTGTTTGAAATTCGCTGCGTTTGATTTGTAAAGGTTTTTGAACACTTTATAGTTGCGCTCGTATATTTCTTTGTTTCCGGGATCGGGAACGTAGGCGCGATTTGCTTTGACGAGCCGATGTGCAACGTCTTTCACATCCTCGCCGGTCAGTCCTGCCGCGACAACACCCATCATCAGTTTGTTCATTCTTTTGTTTCCTTTTGTGCCCAAGTTTTCTTGTTACACTTTGGAAACGCAGGGCTGGCGGTTCCTCCGTGTTCGGGAATGAACCGCCCCCAAGAATATTAAGAGCGGCACACTCCCTAAATCCCATCTCACAGGAGGCACCGCTAAGAGCCTTTACAAGAAACAAGAATAGAAAGTGCGCCGCGTTGGATTGTTCCAACGTAGCGCACCATCGTATTTCACTTCTTGTAGAGGAGAATTTAGCGGATTTTCCTGTGAAGCTCAATACGCTGTTGCGTACGTCCTGCGGTCCTTGTTAGGATTCCGCAGACCCTCGGTTCGCCGCCCTTAAGCGCGGCATCGCGAGGTTTCGGCCTTTCGGCCCGGCAGACGGGTCTTTCGGACAACCCGTCCAATTCAAAGAGCAAGCACGGTTCTGCCGTGTCACCTCACGATGTCCGACTCGTGGGGTTGCGGATATTCTACCCTATTTTTCTTTCGACCGTCAAGATGCGCCCGACCTGTCTTCTCACCCAACGAACATCAAATTCCGCTTCCATCGCGCCGACGTATCGGCGTGTGGTAAAATACCTAATATGAAATCCAGTCCCAAC
>CAJOLX010000089.1 GCA_905235625.1 uncultured Clostridia bacterium | reverse complement strand
GTTTGACTGCGCGATGATCGTCAGAAGGTCGGCATGCTGATTTTTCTCGGCGTCGGGAAGGGCGTTATAAGCCGCGTCGCCCATTTCATACTTCGTTTCGTTGAGAAGCAAATCGCCGAGCCCCGCGCCGCCGCAGTCGTCATCGGTCATTTTGTTGAGGATATCGTGGATATACACCGCGCGCTCTTTGTTGGCGTCGTTAGCGGACTGATAATTCTCACGATATTCGTTGATGGTGGCAAGGAACATATCCACAAACGGAATAATCTGCTCTTTCATCTGCGTTTGCATCAGAGCCTCATATTCCTTCACGCTGTAGCCGCCTTTCATATTCATAAGCGCAAGGTCGGTTATCGCATCATCTTTGTCCGTTGTTGTCTTGTAGCCGAGGTAAACCTTTTTGTTGCCCTTTGCGCCCGTTCCGGTCGCTCCCGAGCCCTGGTTTAAGTCAACGGGTTTGCCGTTGTCGCCGCAGAGAATTGTGAAGCCCTCCGCTTCGGCGTCTTTGTAATCGCCCTCATACACTTTCACTTCACTGATGTATTCGGGCAGAGAGTCGGCAAACACCTGCGCCGGCATGAGCGTTGCCGTAAGCGCGGCAAGAAATACCGCAATAAGAATTCTTGATAAATGCTTCATAATATTTCCTCCGGAATTTTAATCACGCCTCGGCATGTTTTTTCTTTTTGCGCTTTCCTGCCGCAGTGAAAGCGACAGCGGCAATCGCCGCGCCGAAAAGAAATCCGCCGCCTGCCGAAAGGGCGAGTGTTCCGCCCGAGAAGTTGGAGCTCGTTGCGTATGACAAGATCTGCTCCGTCCTATAATAAACCATAACGCTCTTTGCGCTTTGATTCCAGCAATATAGCTTGCTGTTAAGGTTAAACGCCGCGCCCTCGCCGAACATATGAATGCCGGTTGAATAGCCCGCGGGAACCGCCGAGCTGTCAACAACGACCTTAAGCGATTTGGCAAGTATCGGAGCGAGGCTGTCGTTCTTTTGCACATACAGAGCGAGCCACTGCGGGTTAACGCAGCCGTTCAAATCCGCGCAGGCGCCTATGTCGTTAAAGTAGGAATCGCCCTTCTTGCGGTTTGACTGAGCAGCTTTATAGTAAACGCTTTGGTTTTTGATTACTATGCTTTCGCCCTTTGAATTGTAAGAAGTAATATCCTTTTTATCGACCATATAATGGGGAATCGGAGTGAAATCCACATTATAATAGTCCTTCATCGCCTTGTAGTCAAGATAAAGCAACGTTGCCGAAAGGGCAATCATCATCACGGTGAACACCGCAGTGCCTACCATCATGTATTTGCAGTTTGCGCTTCGCTGCGCCATTCTTGCTTCAAAAGCAACGTCGGTTGCCTGCTCCAAATCCGCTTTGGCTACGAGAAATGAATTCTCGTGGCTTTCGATTACCGCCCCGTATATTTCGGCTGCATCGGCGGAGCTTCCCCCCGCGAGGGTGTCCGACTCGGCAATCATCCTTTGGAGAGACGCTATGCTTTTAACACTGTTAGTCACTCTTGTGTTTATTTCGCTTATTATTTTGTTGTATTCGGCAATGCGTTCAATAACCATATTGCGCGCCGAAAGCGATGCCGCAAACGCAAAACCGCCCACAAGCGCAAGACCTGCCGAAAGGCCTCCGAATACGGCAAGCGAAATGCTTATATCCGGCGCCCCGAACTCTTCGGTTTTCGCGCGTATGGCGTCCGATGTGAGCGCAACGCCGCCCTTTTGATAAAGCTCACGGTTAACGCCGAGATATATTGACGCAGGCTCGAGATTGTCAAGCTTTGCGCTTTCATATCCCTTTTCGTCGGTTATGCCGAGCAGCACAAGGTCTTCGAGCGTTACAAATTCAAGCCCCGCTCTCTGACCCATTGAAAGAGAAGCGACGATAGGATAGAGGAGAGTGATTTCCTCTTCCACGGCTTCAAATTCCATAGTGAAGAAATCAAGCATTGTGCCGTCAAGATAAGCTGTTTTTTCAAGATAATCATGCACGAGAACGTCATTTTCACAGTTTGCGATGACCTCGGCATTTTTTCTTATCTTTTCAACAGCGTGAGTGTAGGAGTCAATTTCTTCGTCCGTTGCCGTCAAGGGGTCGTAATTCTCTATGATTTCGTTTTCTTTTGAAAAATCCTTTGAGCTTTCTTCTTCAAGAAGATTTACGGCTGTGTCGTAATCATCGAGATGCTTTTTAAATTCTGCCCACATCTCAAGAATTTCACGCGCGTCGTCGTCATATCTTCTCGCAAGCGCCGTCACTCTGTCCGACGGGATGCCTGTTTCCATGCTCATAAGATCTTCATAGTCAATTTCGGCAAAGCGGTCAAACCACGTGTCGTCATTGTCGTCCGCCGCCCGCGTTATGAGGCCCTCAATCAGGAGCGCCGCCTGACCGTTTGACTGGGCTATGATCGTGAGAATGTCGGCGTGTTTGTTCTTTTCATCTGCCGAAAGAGAATCGCGAACACGAAGGTTTACGTCATAAACGCTCGTATTCTGCTTCTCTTTATCGCTCAAAGCCTCATATGCCGGCTTTGCCATTTCATATACGGTTTCGTTAAGAAGCAAATCGCCGAGCCCCGCGCCGCCGCAGTCATCGTCCGTGAACTTATTGAGAGCGTCATGAACATACTGAGCTCTTTTACGGTTTAATTCGTTCGAAGAAGCGAAATTTGCGCGGTATTCTTCAACAGCCGCCAAAAACTTCTCGATAAAAGGCTCAATTTGTTCTTTCATCTGCGATTCCATGAGGGCGTCATATTCCTCAACGGAATAGCCGCCCTTCATATTCATAAGAGCAAGGTCGGTAATGGCTTCGCTCCTCTTTGAGGTCGTCTTGTAGCCGAGGTAAACCTTCTTGTTGCCCTTCGCGCCTATTCCGGTCGCTCCCGAGCCCTGGTTTAAGTCAACAGGCTTGCCGTCATCGCCGCAGAGGATCGTGAAGCCCTCCTCTTCGGCGTCCTTACAGCTGCCCTCATACACCTTCACTTCGCTTACGTATTCGGGCTTGGAATCCGCGAATACCTGCGCGGGCATGAGAGTTGCCGTGAGCACGGCAAGAAACACCGCAACAAGAATTCTTGATAAACGTTTCATAATCCTTACTCCGGTTTATTTAATCACGCCTCGGCGTATTTTTTGCCTTTGCGCTTTCCTGCCGAAACCATGGCGAGAGCGGTAATTGCCGCGCCGCCGAGAAGTCCGCCGCCTGCCGCAAGGGCGATTGTGCCGCTTGAGAAGTTGGAGCCCGCCGCGCTTGCCGCTGCCGCATCCGTCTTATAGTAAACCATAACGCTCTTTGCGCTCTGATTCCAGCAATAGAGCTTGCTGTTTAGGTTAAACGCCGCGCTCTCTCCGAACATATGAATACCCGTTTCATAGCCCTGGGGCACTGTCGCGCTGCCTACAACAACCTTGAGGCTGCT
>CAJOLX010000088.1 GCA_905235625.1 uncultured Clostridia bacterium | reverse complement strand
ATGAGGAACTCATCAAGCGCGTCTCAGATATCGGCTACACCACCACCGCCGACCCGCGCGGAGTGGACAACGACGTTTGCATTGCGAGAAGCAAAAAGCCTAAAGGGCCTTTTACGGAAAAGTGGGACGGCGAAAAATGGGGCGAAGACCCCGTGCCGCTGATTGAATACACAGGCAACCCCGAATGCTTCGGCGCGGGCGAGCCGTCATTTGTGCTTATGGGCAGCACGCTTTACATCTATTACACCTGGGCGGATGAAAGGGGCGCTTCCACGCGGGTTGCAACGGCGGATATTACGGATGAAAGCTGGCCCGCTCACCTCAGTTACCACGGCGAATGCATCCCGCCGAAAATATCGGGCGATTCGAGCGACGTGGTTTATTCCGACGAATACGGCAGGTTCATAGCGGTATTCACCGAAAAGCGTTTCGGCAGCGACAGCTATATAGCCGTTTGGGAATCCTTTGACGGATTTACCTTCCGCAAAAGCGGCTTCATTAAAGAAAACACGGCGAAAAGGCTGCACAACTGCGGCATATCCGCCCGGGCGGACGGCCACATCGGCAAAGGCGACCCCGTTTACGTTTCATACGCTTACGGCGGAGCGGAAGAAGGCTCGTGGGGCAACTGGGCAACAAGACTTCACAAGGTTACTCTTTCTCTTGCCGACAGTCCGGCAGCAAACGACGCCGAAATTGAAAACCTTGACCTTGAAGTCGAGCGCGTTCCCCTCTCCCCTATTCCTCAAATCACAACGATTAAAGCCGAGCAACAAAAATACACGATTAACAAGCCCGAGAATATTTTGGTGATGGGTATTGATTCGGACGGAATGTATTTCCCGTTTATTTTCGGAGCGCGGCTGAGCGGATATGACAAAAGCGTGATAAAGGTTATCGGCACCGTTGTTATACCCGTTGCGCCCGGCACTACGAGAGTTCATATGAGCCGATTCGGCTTTACGGGCGATTTTACGGTGACGGTGACGGAATCGGATAGCTGACTTTCAAAATATAATAAATTAACCGGCGCGGAGATGCCCTTGCGGACGCCCTGCGCCGGTGTTTTTTACGTATACGTTATATTCTTTCGCTTACAGGCCGAGCATAATCTGGAACTGACGCACAATGCTCAAAAAATAATTTGAAAAATACGCCGAGAGCCTGAGCCAGAAGCTGTCCTGTCCGCCGGTTTCGCGTTCGGTCGTTCCGTCGTAATCGGAATGAACGGCAGACATCCATTTTATGAGCCCGTTTTCGCCCGAAAGGTCAATGGTGTTTCCTACGCCGTCCACAGTTTCAACGTCGGGAAATTCCTCACCCGACAGCGTGTGAAGGTCGCAGGTTATGACCTTCGCCAAATGGTGATTGTCCGAAGCCGAAGTTCCGTCGGGATTATAAACCTCCTTGAAGGACGTGAGCCTGCAATTTTCGGGCGCGTCGTTATATTTGCACACTCTTCTCCAGATAGTAAGCGTGCTCAGGTGATAATTAACAACCGGGTCGAGCTTGCTCGCGACTATCCATATAGCGACCGAGGAAGCCGTCTTTATATCCTTTGCCGACGGAGTAACGGTTGAAGCTATCGGCACGGCGCAGGAGAACATATCGGGGTAAGTTTCAATCATATACCAGACCATCGCGCCGCCCTGGGAGCTGCCCATAACGGAAATTCTTGAAAGGTCGATGTTGTCGCGGTGATCGTCTATAAACTCCGTAATTAGCCTGTAAAGGTCGTCAACGAGGGACTCGTTCCAATAAATTTTTTGCTCTTCGTGACATCTCGGAAGCAGGATGAACGCTCCGTCCGCATCGTCAAAACGAGACTGAAACTCGGCGCTTGACCAATAAGGCATATCACTGTCGTCAAGCTGTGAGCCTTCGTAATCGCCGTGGCCTATGCCGTGAAGAAAAATTACGAGAGGATATTTTGAGCTGTCATTCTCTCCGACGGGAGAATAATATCTGTAATCGAGAGCTTCGCCCTCTTCGCCGGAAGAAACGCCCGCCTCAAACTGACCTCTGAGCGCTTCGATGCCCGCAGAGAGCGGAAGAGCCTGCTTTGAGCCGGAATCCGACGCAAAAGACAGGGCGGGAAACGCCGCAAGAGCGATAAAAGCCGAAAGAACTACCGCAAGGATTTTTTTCATAAATGGTTGCTCCTCTTTTAATGTAAAATCAGATTTTTTACCCGTTTGTGATATTATGAAGCGAAATAATTTACTCATTTCATATAAAGTGTAACATTTTTTATCTGATTTTTCAAGAAGGAATTTCGGCGTTGAGAAAAGAAAAAAAGAAGCCTCGCAGTTCGGCAGTGTGAACTTAATCCCTGCCGTAACGTCCGAAACCGGGTCTGCGATAACTTCTGATCAAAAAATAGCACAAAATTCTGATTTTGTCAAATTAGAAAATAAAAAATCCGAAAAACGCGATTACGATTGCCTCTCTGCCATTAAGAATACGGCGAGGAAAGCAAAGACGTTGCGGAGCTCGTTTTTGAAACAAGTAAAAGAATTGCCCACTTCCGATGCGGCTCCGAAAAACGGAACGGTCGACTCGGCAAAAAGCAATTCCTTCGAAAATAAAATATCACCATTTGACAATTTTGTCAAGCCCATAAAAATAACGGCAAACTCAACGTAGGCGAATATAACTGAAAAATCCGTCCTCTCGGACAGATTTTTCCGGATGGAATGGGTGCGCCGTATGAGCTCCATCCGAAACCGCGCAGAAGAGGTTGTATTAAATAAGATAATATACGCGCAGTTTCATAGAACAGCGCGGCGGAGCAGAAACGCTTCGCCGCGCTCATATATTTATCCGTTATAAATTTCAAGCCAACTTCTTTTCTTACGCTTATGGGTAATATTACTGCCTTTCCTCGCATTTTATTATGTGATTTTTGATCGCATCAAACGTGCTTTCGCTGATATAGTGTTCAATCCGGCAGGCGTCTTCTGTCGCGGTTTCTTCATCAACGCCTATACTGATAAGAAATTTACTGAGAAGAGTATGACGCTCGTAAATATTCTTTGCTCTTTTTTTACCCGCCGCTGTAAGAGTAAGATGTCTCGACTCATCCATCTCTACCAGACCATCTTTCTTTAACACGCCGATTCCTCTGCTGACAGAGGGTTTGGAATAGCCCAAATATTCTGCCACATCGATGCTTCGAACAGTCGATGACTTCTGTGAAAGAATGTAGATCGTTTCCAAATACATTTCTCCGGATTCACGAATGGTCATTGATTTTCCTCCTTGCCGATTAACCGTTACTTACTTATTATAGCGCAAAATTCGCTGTTTTTCAATGCAAAACCGATAATTGTTCGGAATCTAAAAAAAGATTTCAAAAATCTCTTGACAAGTTAGCGTCGGCTTACTATAATAAATACGGTTAGTGAACGCTAACCGCCTGTTTTATTAACCGGTCAGCGTTCGCCGGCCAATATTTAAGGCGTTTGGTTAGCGTATGCTAATCTGCTTTTACAGGGGAGGAACAGTATGATACCGCTTTGTTTAGCCGAACCGGGAGAAACGCAGATCATAAAGAAGATCGGCGGAAGTCCGGAAGTCAAGCAGCATCTTGAA
>CAJOLX010000087.1 GCA_905235625.1 uncultured Clostridia bacterium | reverse complement strand
GCCTACCATAAGCACTTTGTTGATGTCGCTGTTTTTAAGGCCGGAGTCGCTCATTGCCTGGCGAACGGGGCCCATGGTAGCCTCAACGAGGTCTGCGGTGAGCTCGTTGAACTTAGCTCTCGTAAGAGTGGTTTCAAGGTGCTTGGGGCCTGTTGCGTCCGCAGTGATATAGGGAAGGCTGATTGAGGAAGTAGTAACGCCGGAAAGCTCGATTTTTGCTTTCTCTGCGGCTTCCTTGAGCCTCTGCATTGCCATTTTGTCGCTTCTGAGGTCGAAGCCCTGCTCTTTCTTGAATTCGTCAACGAGCCAGTCGATAATTCTCTGGTCAAAGTCGTCGCCGCCCAGGCGGTTGTTGCCGGCTGTCGCGAGCACTTCCTGAATGCCGTCGCCCATGTCGATGATGGAAACGTCGAACGTGCCGCCGCCGAGGTCAAATACCATTACCTTCTGCTCGGTCTCTTTGTCAACGCCGTAAGCGAGAGCCGCCGCCGTGGGCTCGTTTATAATTCTCTTAACGTCAAGGCCCGCGATTTTGCCCGCGTCCTTGGTAGCCTGTCTCTGAGAGTCGGTGAAATAAGCGGGAACGGTTATAACAGCCTCGGTGACCTTTTCGCCGATATAAGCTTCCGCGTCGGATTTGAGCTTCTGAAGGATCATTGCGGAAATTTCCTGCGGAGTGTATTTCTTGCCGTCGATATCCACTTTATAATCGGAGCCCATCTGCCTCTTGATGGAAGAAACGGTTTTGTCGGGGTTGGTGATAGCCTGTCTCTTTGCGACCTGGCCTACAAGTCTTTCGCCGTTTTTGCCGAACGCTACGACGGACGGGGTGGTTCTTGAACCCTCTGCGTTGGCTATAACTACGGGCTCGCCGCCCTCGATAACTGCTACGCATGAATTTGTGGTGCCTAAATCAATACCTATTACTTTTGACATATTTTTTCTCCTCCTGTGAAGATTATTAACTGAATTTAAGTGTTTGCTACTTTAACGGCGGCTTCTCTTATGATTTTATCGCCGAGTTTGTAGCCTTTGCTGAAGACCTGAGCCACAACGTTTTCTCCGAGAGAGTCATCCTGCACCGCCATAACGGCATTGTGCAGGTTGGGGTCGAAGGCGTCGCCCTCTTCGCCGAAGCTTTCTACGCCGAAGCTCTCGAGCACCTTGAGAAACTGCCCGAATATCAGCTCGATCCCCTTTTTGTAGCCTTCAAAATCTGCCTCGGAATTTTGCGCCGCTCTTTCAAAATTGTCGAGTATGGGCAAAATCTTTTCAATGACTTCGGATTTTGACGATGCGTAAATATCCGCTTTTTCTTTTTGGGAGCGCTTGCGGAAGTTATCATACTCCGCGAGCAGCCTTAAATATTTATCGTCCTGCTCTTTGATTTTTTCTTCGAGCTCCTGCTCCCTCGTTTTTTCCGGAGCTTTTTCCTCCGGACTTTCCTTTGCCTCTTCGGCGTTTTCTTCGGAAACTTCCGTCACTTCTTCGGGTTTTTCCTTTTGCTTTTCTTTTTTATTCTTTTCTTTTTCTTCCATATTTATCCTCCCTATTCCTCAAGCGCCTGAGTTATCAGCCTGCCGACAAGGTCCGTCATATACCTTATGCTCGGAATTATCGTTTCATAATCCATTCTCGTGGGGCCTATAACGCTTATCGTGCCTGTATCGTCGCCGTTTACGGAATATTTTGAAACTATGACGCTTGAGTTCTCAAGCTGCTTATACTTGTTTTCCGTGCCGATATGAATATCAAGGCTGCCTTTTGCGGATGAAATAACGTCCGTCAAAGGCTCGCTGCGGCTTAAAAATTCAAGCAAAGCGACGGCGTTTGAGCCGTAATCCTTAAAGGTGAGCAGATTTGAGCTGCCGCCGATAATGAGCTTTGAATCGCCTACGCTGTCCGCAAGCTCGCTCACCGCGGCAAGCAGAGGAAGCAAAGCAAAATAATCTCCTTCAAGCGCGGCGGTGACCGTTTGGATATAAGCGGGCGTTATTTCAACTGCGGGCTTACCGATAATGAAGGTTTTTACTATATTGTAAAAGCTCTCAAGCACAGAGGCGTTGATTTCGGTATCGGACCTGCAAAGCCTGCTTTTGAGAATGCCGTTAGAAGTGAGCAGCACCATCATCGCCGAATACTGACCGACGGGCACGACCTCGATTTTTTTAATGAGGGTCATATCACCGACGGGAGCCGTTGAAACTGTGGCGCATTTAGTGAGATTCGCGAGCACCTCGCGCGACTTTGAAATGAGCTTTTCGGGGTCGCCGACCGCCGAGGAAATGCCGGCGTCGATGAGCCTTTTTGTGAGCTCGTCCACCTCTCTGTTATTCATAAGGTTATCAACGTAATAGCGATAGCCCTTTTGAGAAGGAATTCTGCCCGAGGAAGTGTGAGGCTGCTCGAGATAGCCGAGCTGGTCAAGCTCGTTCATCTCGTTTCGCACGGTGGCGGAAGAAACCGACATTCCGGTAGCGCTGATAAGACCTTTTGAGCCTACCGGCTCGCCCGTTTTGATATAAAGCTCAACCACGTGCGCAAGTATCTGCTTTTTTCTTTCGCTGAGCTCGGCGTTTTCGACCGCCCGCTCCGCCGAATCGATACGCTCCGACATTGCCGTTCCTCCTTTCGTGAGTTGAGTGCCAAAATTAGCACTCGAATTGCCTGAGTGCTAATTCTTGAGGATAGTTTATACCTTTATTGAACTTTTGTCAATAATTCAAATGTAAACACTTTGTGAATTTCGGGAGGAAAACGGGCGGCGGTTTAAAGGCGAAATAAGAATTCCGATAAATTTTCTTGATAAACGCGGATTTTAGGTTTATGTTAATGGCGGAGGGAAGCGACAAACGGATTTTTATCCGGAAGGCGGCACTGACCGCTCTCCCTCTTTGATATAACAATACAGAGCTTTATATGCTTGTTTTTCCATTTTGATTATATGGGCGTAATAATCAGTCATCATTATTATCGCCTACCGCCTTTCCCTCCTCGGGTTATCTCGGGGAGGGTTTCTCAATTTTTATAAAAAAATCGCAGAGCTCGGAAATTCCGTGCCCTGCGATTTTTATGCTGTATTCACTTGCTTTTCTTAATGAGTTTCGCGAGAACCGCCGCCGCGCCTGCCGCTCCGATAACCGCTCCCGTTTCGGCAACTGCCGTTTTAAACGAAGCGATGCTTGAGGGCGAGCATTTCCTTATGAAATAAAGCAGCTTGTCGTCAATTTCATCGCCGCAGAGTTCGTAATAAGTGAGCGTGTCGGAGTCAAACGAACCGTCGGGGTAAATATCTATGACCCTCACTCCCCTGTCAAGGTCCGGGCCGTAAACGCTGAAGCCGCAGCTCTGGGTAAACGCGAGGTAAATATCCTTATATTTTGAAACGAAGCTGCAGTTATGGTCGTGACCGACAAAAAGAGCCTTAACGTCCTTTTTCTCGAGAAAAGCGTCTATCTCGCCCGAATTTATGCGCGAGCTCGCAGGCGGCTCTCTCAAAAAGTCTTTTAAGCCGCTGTTGAACGGGTCGAGCTTATACCACTCGTTTTTGTGGTCGCCGTAAGCTCTGACTCCCTTCGAGTCAAACGGAGAGGTGCGTTTGAGCACTTCAAAATATTCGGGGGTCGGTATGTGCTGAAAGGCGAACGACAGCAAAGGCGCGCCTTCGCTTTGCTCAAAGGAATC
>CAJOLX010000086.1 GCA_905235625.1 uncultured Clostridia bacterium | reverse complement strand
AGGCTTGAACAAAGTGAAAGCCAGCGTCATTTAGGCGCTGGCTGGTAACAAGGGGTTATACCCCTGTTCAAACCACCCCTCTTAGGGGTGGTCATGATTCGCCTGCGGCGAGTTATATTGCTTTGCAGTTATATTCGGCTTTACGCCGAGTGATATTGCGCGTTTGCGCAGTTAAAAGGCAAATATAATCGGTTCAATGTCAATAGTCGGGGGATAAAAATCCAATAAAATGAAAATCAACGGCAACAACGGCAAAATATTTGGCAAAACAGTAGAAATTAAGGTCAAGTATTGATATAATATTATATTATGAAATTTTATCCTCAGTGCGGATAGTTCATGATTGTTCGTTTTATGCGAAATGGTTTGGTTATGAGATAATATAAAATCGGGCGGAGAAGCCGGCACGAAAAGGGACTCGGATGAAGAAGTTTGAGCTCGTGCAGAAAATATTATTTTTATACATGAAAAAACGAACGTGAAAGTCCTGTTTACGGGACTGCTGATTTGATAAAATATTATGTGTCGGATAGGTAGGTGCGCCTTTTGGATCTTATAGATAATACCTCAAAAACATTAAGAGACGATCTCACTCAAGAGTTAAAACAAGGGAGCAAGCTGTCAATCGCAGCCGCTTGCTTTTCTATCTATGCCTTTTAGGAGCTGAAAAACGAGTTAAAGGATATAGATGAGCTTCGTTTTATATTCACTTCACCTACCTTCACGACGGAAAAAGCAAAGAAAGAAAAGCGTGAATTTTATATTCCCCGGCTCAACAGAGAACGCAGTTTGTACGGAACAGAGTTTGAAATTAAGTTCTATATGTTCCGCAACAACCCAGAGGAATTCATCTCAAAGGTTATCAAGCTGATGCAGAAATAGACGCCATGATGTTCTATGATGAAATCTTTGATGACGATAATCCCTGACGGGGAACTAATTTAATGGCGATGGCCCAAAATACAATCTATGGGGACTGAGAATATGGATAGATTTGAAGAATTAAAAGCTGAATACAATGGCTTCCTCTCGTTTCTTGCGGAAGTTATTCCGAACTATAATCAGGACGAAGCTTCTCTATAAATAAATCCGAAAAGGTTAAGGCAGCAAAAGGCGAAGAGAAAGAAAAGGATAAAAAAGAGAAGAAGGAGCTCAGCGACGAAGAAAAAGAATATAAGAGCATGCGCAAGCAGATACAGGAAAAGCTGATAAAATTCGCGACACGCGTGCCCGTATTTATGTATCTCACGGATTACCGCGAGCGCTCGCTCAAAGACGTTATTACTCAGCTTGAGCCCGGGCTTTTCAAAAAGGTCACCGGCCTTGACGTTAAGGATTTTGAGCTTCTCTGCTCTCTCGGCGTATTCAACGCAAATCTTATGAATGACGCCATATTCAAATTTAAGCGATATGAAGATTCGTCGCTCTCATATACCGGCATTGACAAGCACGAAGGCGAAGACGTCGGCGGCTGGGATATAACCATAAAGAAAGAAGAATACGAAAAATTATTCTATAACCAGCAGTCAACGATGAGGGCAACCGAAAGCGAGCCGATTTATGAAGAGGTTGAAGAGGCGGAAGAAACAGAAGAAACGACCGCTCTGAAAACTCCCGATAAACCCGATTTGCCGCGCTCCGAATCCGTAACGGAGCAATTCGGAGTGAAACCCGCCGCGCCGAAAATTGAAGAGCCGAAAGAGGCGGCGCCGAAGCCTAAATTTGAGATGCCCGAAATCAGCGAGGGAATGACAGTCGTTCACAAGAATTTCGGCGAAGGAGTTATAGCGAAGCTGGATAAAGCTCAGAAGAAAATCAACGTTAAATTTGCCTCGGGCGAAAAAACTTTTGTCGTTGCGCCGGGCAGCGAATACAATGCGTTTGAAAGAGGATTTTTAAGAGTAAAATAAAGGCAAACAAAGCCCCGCGGCTGATAACCGCGGGGCTTTCATAATGCAAAAGTGTTTAAATTGCCGAAGCGTTAAACGTTGACTTTTTCTATTTTGAAAAGTGAGACGTATTCATCCATATAGGCGGACCATTCGTCGGCAAACATTGTTTGAATGCAATAGGAGCGGTAAGATGAATACAGGCCTTCGCCGAGCTGCTCGATATCCTCTTTGCGCACGGCGAAAACGTTTTCGTCATATTCGAGTATTTTCACCTCGTCCGGGCTCATCGCGTAAATTTCTTCAAAAAATCCGTCGGGGTAGCCGGACGAGCCTTTTTCGAGCACCGCTATGTCGGAGGCGGCAAAGCCCGCTTCTGAGCAAGCGCCCGTAAAGCTGTCGCTGTCTTTACCGGAAGCAGAGGATACCGAGTTCACGGAATTTATGAGAGCGAGCCTTTCCTGCTCGGTTATTCTGCCCGAGCCGTCATCGGCGGTGAAATAGGCGCAAATGCTGCGAAACGCAACGAAGTTTCGGTAAAAATAAGCTTTTATCATATTTTCGGCGCTTTCGTCATCCGAGCCGGAATCGTAAAGATAGGTAAAAATCGCGTCGCGGTAGGTTTCCGCGGTGATTATTTTGGTGAGAGCCTGCCTGCTTACTCCTATGCTTTTATAGTGCTCTTCGCTTCTTATCCAGAGGTTATTAACGCTGTCGGCAACCGAAACCTTGTCGGCAACCGAAAGAGTGAGCCCGGCATCGGCAAAATAGGTGTTGTAAGCAAGATATTTAACGCATTCGTCAATGGCTTTGTCGCGCGCCTCTGAGCTTTTGAAGCCGCTGTCAAGGCCGTAATCCGAGGGTCTTTGCTCAATCCTGTCAAGATAATAGTAATAAATCTGCTCGTCAATATCCGTGCCCGAAATTGTGAGAGCCGTTTTTTTGCGGTCAAACACGCAGCCGGAAAAAGTGAGAATTATTAAGTTTAAAACTGCGATAAGCGATATTATTCTTTTCATTGCGATCACCGTTTCGGTCGTTAATATTCACCGCCGACGCGGCGCTTTTTAACAACGATGTTGAGCCTCTCGGTAAGTATGAGTATAAGCTTAAGACCCCTGATCTGAATAAACTCATTACGAAATGGATTTACACGGCGACAGTGACTGGGTTCTATACAAATTCTCCGGAATCCACGGTTGAAGGTGTGTTTGCTGATTTGCGGGACGTCCAGACAGATGCTGATTATATTCAATTCATGGAGAGCGCGATCGCCAACAGGTTTACGGATGACTACTTCAATGTTAATCTCCCGAAAGACCTTGCAACATCGTCTACGACAAGCCCTGCTTGGTTCGGTTATCTTGCCGCAATCAATGTACTTGGCACTCCCATGCTGTTCAGTACGGCGAGGGCATCACAGTTCCTGACTCCAGGAGCAAGTGGTACGAAGAATGCAATCGACAGACATCACATCTTCCCGAAGCATTATCTGGAAACGCTTGGATATGAGGATGACCGTGACCGTAATCAGGTTGCTAACTACACATACATCGACTACGCGACCAATATCCACATATCAGATAATCCGCCAGCGGATTATGTTGAAGAATATCGTTCAAACTTAGGCGATGACGGTTTCAGGAAAACTTGTGCTGAGAACGCATTGCCAGAGAATTTTGAAACGATGGATTATCCGCAGTTCTTGGTGACTAGACGGAAACTGATGGCGGAAATTATTCGCAAAGGCTATGAGCGGCTTTGCATATAAAGGGTGATAAAATGGCCAGACCCAAGAAGGATTATGTTTTGTTTAATATGCGCGCCGATGCCAGCGTTATGAAG
>CAJOLX010000085.1 GCA_905235625.1 uncultured Clostridia bacterium | reverse complement strand
CGCGGGGACTTTTACAAAAACATGTTTGCCAAATGCCCTGCGGGACGCCCCGGCACGGCGGATGAGGTAGCGAGCGTCGCGGAACTTCTGATGAGTGACGTCGGCGCATTCATCACCGGCTCCACGTTCCTCATCGACGGCGGCGCGACCGCGAGCTATTATTACGGCCCATTGCAGCCGCAGGCGTGAGGGAAAGCACATGAAAAAAGCATTATCGGCAGCGGATTGTACGGCACGAACAACGCCACGACACAGGAGAGGTTGGTCACGATGCTGTGGCGTGAACACTTTGCGGCGCATGAGTGAGATGGAGAAGGAGTTATTATGCTTATCAGAACGGCGACAATGAACGATCTGGATGCACTTACAGCGGTGGAAGCGGAGTGCTTTCCTCCTGCGGAAGCGGCGAGGCGTGAGGAGTTTGCGGAGCGGATCAAATACTACGGAAACCACTTTTGGCTCATGCTCGACGGCGAGAGGCTCATCGCGTTTGCCGATGGCTTTGTTACAGATGAATCCGACCTGACCGACGAGATGTACGAACGAGCGGAGCTGCACAATGAACGGGGGAAATGGCAAATGATTTTCGGCGTCAACACCATGCCGGATTATCGGTGTCACGGCTATGCTGGCGAATTGCTGCGTCGCGCCATCGATGATGCGAGAGCGCAGGGTCGCGCGGGGCTGGTGCTGACCTGTAAGGACCACCTTGTGGATTACTACGCCAAATTCGGCTTTATCAGCGAGGGGCGCACCGCGAAATCAACGCACGGCGGTGTTGCGTGGAACCAGATGCGGTTAGCTTTTTAGGAGAGAAAGCGGGGATATGCCGTGGGAATTGACCCCCATCGTTTCTATTCTATTGCTATATGATGAGTATCACGCCGGGGCCATCAAACCTGGCAACGCTGTCCATTTCCTTGAATTGCGGGAAGCAGCGTGCGCAGCGCCTCACGGGCAGTGGCACGGACGCCACGGTGAAAAACTGGCTGGACGGTCTCGGCCTTGCGAAATAAGCAGAGAGGTTACGCTATGCAATGCAGAAATCTTGGCAACACGAGCCTGACAGTCAGCGAGATTGGCCTTGGCTGTGAGGGATTCATCGACAAGAGCTGGGAGTA
Organism: uncultured Clostridia bacterium; assembly: GCA_905235625.1. Classification (GTDB taxonomy): domain Bacteria; phylum Bacillota; class Clostridia; order Oscillospirales; family Acutalibacteraceae; genus CAG-177. The sequence goes on along the minus strand of CAJOLX010000085.1, from coordinate 5,527 downwards.
CACGAAAGAAGTCTTTGACCTTTGGCTATTAAAATGAAGTCAAAGAGTCTGCGCATGGCAGTGGACGCGGCAATGACCGCCCTCCTGCCTTGCCTCATGGCGTACTCACTGATCGGCGAGACGTTCCATGAGGTCGCGGGCGTGGCGATGCTTGCTCTGTTCATCGCGCACCATATCCTGAACCGCGCGTGGTGTAAGGGGCTGTTCCGGGGACGGTACAGCCCCTACCGGGCATTTACAACGGCGGTCAACCTGTTGCTCTGCGTTGTGATAATTTGCTTGCCGCTTTCGGGCATCATGATGTCGAAGCACCTGTTCAAGTTTTTGCCAACCGTCGGCCTATCATCGACCGCACGGACGGTGCATTTGCTGCTTTCCTATTGGGGCTTCGCGTTGATGAGCCTGCACTTAGGGCTGCACATGGACGCGATGCTCAAGGCAAAACCAAAGTGGCTCCCCTTTGCGGTGGGCATGGTATCGCTTTATGGCTTTTACGCCTTTATCAAGCGGGAACTGCCGCTCTACATGACGCTGCGGTCACAATTTGTATTCTTCGACTATGCCGAACCCCGCGTATGTTTCTTTTTGGACTACTTCGCCATAATGGTGCTGTTTATGACACTTGGGTACGGTATGGGAAAAGCTTTGAAAGGGAAAAGCAAATGACGGATAAGGAACCAAATTATCGCGGCGGCGCTGGGTACAAGGTGTATCCCGCGTCGCCGCCGCTATTAACCCGTTCATAAAATGTTTACTGTTTATTCAAGATTTTGATATAGGCGCCTGATATATTAAATATTTACTATATCGTCGACAGCCAACTTCTTGTCACCCTGCGCCACAGCAGGGAAATGCGGGATTTCAGCGAGTTGAAAAAAGTCCCCGACGCAGCAAAACTGACCAGATTCAAGCAAGAGTTTCAACCCTACATCAAAGAAGTCTTTGATCGATTGGTCGAGCTGACAGAGCCGATCTGCCGCCAGATGGACGCGGAGCTCGCAGATTGCCTTGTCTTCGCTACCACGGGTATTGAGAGCCACGTCGCCGAAAACAATCCGAAGTTTCTCAACAGCAAGCTCTCTCAGGCAAAGTCTTACGCTGGGAAGAATCCGGGGTATGACCCTTACCGTGGGGTATGACTATGTAGTCAGAGTTGAGGATGAAGCAGTCGTGCTTGTCCTTCGCCACATCACGCAAACCATAGCAATACCTCCAGAGTAAAGATTTATGATGCTGCAATCCACAGAACACTTTGCTCTTGTAACCTTGTTCCACATAAACCGTCTGGCGGCATTTAACTGATTAACAAAACTGCAAAGGGCTGTGGTTGGAACCTTTCGCGAACCGTCGAGCGGTAGGAGAATTAAACCGATCCACAGCATCCTTTACAGTGTAGCACACAGCCCTTGGAGAGGGGCTATAAAAAACTACTACTCTATAACAAAAGGAGAATAATTTTGCAGGAAAATACGGATTTGAAAAGCGAAATCGAGGCGGGGCTTCGCCGGCTCGCCTTCGGCGGAGTTTCGGACGGCGTGAAGCTGCTGCTCGGCGCCGAAATAACGTCCGGCGGGTTCAGAGTGAGCTCCGGCTCGTCCTATTCCGCCCTCGGCGCCTACCCCGCTCTCAACGAATCGGGAGTCATCTACAACTACGTTGCGCTGCGGTAATTTCTGTGTAAACTATACAAAGATGTGAATAACTTTGGTTAAAGGCGGCAAAAAATTCTCGCCGGTAACAAAAAATCGGCTTTTTCATTGTCATTTTCAACAAAGAAGATTTGATTGACTTCGCCGTATTTGGAACAGAAAACGAAATTATTGCGGCAAGGTTGACGAAACGGAACAAGGTGATTATAATTAGAGGCGATATCGGAATTGAAAAATGATATGCATAACCACTTTAACAGGGGGAAATCAAGCAATGTACGTTAAAGACGTTACGGTACAAAATCAGGTTGGTCTTCACGCCCGTCCCGCCACTTATTTCATCCAGAAGGCAAACGAATTCAAGTCTTCCATCTGGGTTGAAAAGGATGAGCGCAAGGTTAATGCGAAGAGCCTTCTCGGAGTACTCTCCCTCGGCATCATGGGCGATACCTCTATTCGCATCATCGCCTCCGGCGCAGATGAAGAGCAGGCCGTCAACGACCTCGTAGCTCTCGTGGAAACCGGTTTTGCCGAGTAATTCCGCGCCGTTTCACTTTTGACCGAATTTTAAAAGAGCCTGCGAAGCTTTTGCTTCGCGGGCTTGTTTTTTTGCCCGATGCAATCTTTTGTTCATTTTATCCGATTGCCACTTGAAAAATCCTCAATATATGGTAAAATTGTATATTATACATCCCGAAACGGAGGGTAATAATTTGGCTAAAGAATTTATGGGCGAAGACTTTTTGCTTGACAGCGAGCCCGCCCGCAAAATATATTCGGCGGCAAAGGAAATGCCGATTTTCGACTGGCACTGCCACCTGTCGCCCAAAGAGATTTACGAAAACGAAAACCCCGGCGACATTTCTTCGCTCTGGCTCGGCGGCGACCACTACAAGTGGAGAGCGATGCGCTCGTGCGGAGTGAGTGAAAAATACGTAACCGGCGACGCGTCCGGCGAAGAGAAATTTCTCGCTTTCGCCTCCTGCATGCCTTATCTTGCGGGCAATCCGATGTATCACTGGTGCCACCTCGAGCTGCGCAGATATTTCGGCATTGACGATATTCTCCGCCCCGAAAGCGCCGCAAAAATTCGCGACAAGGCGAATTCTCTTATCGAAAACGGCGGATTTACCCCGAGAGAGCTCATAACGAAATCAAACGTTACCCACCTTTGCACAACGGACGACCCCGCCGATTCTCTCGAATATCACGCTCTTCTGAGGGAAGACGATTCCTTTGCCTGCAAGGTTTTGCCGGCTTTTCGCCCCGACAAGGCTCTGGCGGCGGATTCCCCGGCTTTCGCCCCCTGGCTTGCCGATATGGAAAAAACCGCGGGCAGAGAGATTAAATCCTTCTCCGCCCTTTGCTCCGTCCTTGCCGACAGGGTAGATTATTTTGAAAAGGCGGGCTGCCGCGCGAGCGACCACGCTTTTGCCTACGTGCCTTATGAAGAATGCTCCGAAGCGGAGCTTGAGCGGATTTTTGCGGACGCTCGCTCCGGCTCGGCGATTTCACCTCTTGACGCCGACAGATACAAGACCGCCCTGCTGCGCTTCCTCGCCTCAATTTACGCCGAAAAAGGCTGGGGCATGGAGCTTCACATCGGGCCTATTCGCAACAACAACACCCGCATTTTCCGCTCGGTGGGCGCCGACGCGGGCTGCGACTCCGCGGGCGACGAGCAGATAGCCGTTAAGCTCTCGCGCTTTATGGACTCTCTCGACCGTGAAAACGCCCTGCCCCGCACCGTTCTCTTCACCCTTAATCCCAAAGACAATTACGTGCTCGGCACGATGCTCGGCAACTTCCAGAGCGACGAAGCGGAGAGCAAAATTCAATTCGGCTCCGCCTGGTGGTTCAACGACAGCATCGACGGCATGACCGAGCAGATGAAAACGCTCGCCAACCTCGGCGCTTTCGGCAAATTCATAGGCATGGTAACGGATTCCCGCTCCTTCCTCAGCTACCCGAGGCACGAATATTTCCGCAGAATAATGAGCAATTTCCTCGGCTCGCTCGTTGAAAAAGGGCTTTATCCCTATGACGAAGCGGCGCTCGGCGAGATTGCGCGCGATATATCCTACAACAACGCAATAAAATATTTCGGAATAAAGTGAGGTAAAAACAATGGCAAAATACATCATGGCTCTTGACCAGGGCACCACAAGCTCCAGAGCGATAATTTTCGACAAAGGCGGCAACATTATAGGCAAGGCTCAAAATGAATTTGAGCAGATTTATCCCAAAGCGGGCTGGGTGGAGCACGATCCCCTTGCCATTCTTTACAGCCAGTTTCAGGCTGTCGCGAGCTGCATTGACAACGCGGGAGTGGAGCCCGGCGACATTGCGGGCATAGGCATCACAAACCAGCGTGAGACCACCATTCTTTGGGACAGGCAGACCGGCAAGCCCGTTTACAACGCCATAGTCTGGCAGTGCCGCCGCACGGCGGATTACTGCGAGGAGCTCAAGGAAAGAGGCCTTGAGGATTACATTAAGGACCACACCGGCCTGCTCATCGACGCGTATTTTTCCGGCACAAAAATCAAGTGGATTCTCGACAACGTGCCCGAGGCAAGGGAGCTTGCGGACGAAGGCCGCCTGCTCTTCGGCACGGTCGAAACCTGGATTATATGGAATCTCACCGGCGGCAGCGTTCACGTGACGGACTATTCAAACGCTTCCAGAACCATGCTGTTTGACGTTGACAAGCTCTGCTGGGACGAATATCTCTGCGAGCAGATGGGCATACCCGTGAACATTCTGCCCGAGCCCGTTCCCTCCAGCAAGGTTTACGGCAGAGTCGCAAGAGGCATTCTCGGCCTTGAATCCCTTGAAGGAATACCCATCTGCGGCGCGATAGGCGACCAGCCGAGCGCTCTTTTCGGTCAGGCGTGCTTTGAGCCCGGTCAGGCAAAGAACACCTACGGCACCGGCTGCTTCCTGCTGATGAACACCGGCGAAAAGAGAGTTAAGAGCAAAAACAACCTGCTCACCGGCGTTGCCTGGGGCATAGGCGACACCGTTGAATATTCAATAGAAGGCTCCGCTTTCAACGCGGGCTCCGTCATCAAGTGGCTCAGAGACGAGCTCCATCTCATCGACAACGCGAAGCGCTGCGACGAGCTTGCCGAAAGCGTTCCCGACGCCAACGGAATTTATTTCGTGCCCGCCTTCACCGGCCTCGGCGCGCCCTATTGGGATATGTACGCGAGAGGCTGCATAGTAGGCCTTACGAGAGGCGTTAACAGGGCGCACATCGCAAGAAGCGTGCTCGAAGCGATAACCTATCAGATGACCGACCTTCTCGAGGCTATGAAATCCGACAGCGGCATAGAATTCACTGAGCTGAGAGTTGACGGCGGCGCGTCCGTCAGCGACATTATGCTTCAGATTCAGGCGGATATGATTCGCTGCAACGTCAACAGGCCCAAGACCGTTGAAACGACCGCTCTCGGCGCCGCTTACCTTGCGGGCCTTGCCGTGGGATTCTGGGAGAGCAAGGAAGAAATCGAGAAAAACAGGCAGGTCGAAAAGATATTCAAGCCCAAGATGTCTCAGGAAAAGAGAGACGAGATTTACGCGGGCTGGAAGAAGGCTGTTGAGTGTTCCAAAGGCTGGGCAAAATAACTTTATGACTTTGGGGCAGGCATCTTAAGCGAAGACCAAAACGAAAAAATTTTGATAAACATAGCAGAGCGTGGATTTTGAAATCTACGCTCTGCTTTTTAGATTTTAGAGTATTTTGAAATTCCATATTTATATTTTTCGTTTTTCGCCGTTTTTCAGCCGAGACAACATAACTCAAACCCGCACATTTATGTGTGCTTGCAGTTTTTGTTAGGCAGATTTGGGCTCAGACGCGGCAAAAAGCGGAG
>CAJOLX010000084.1 GCA_905235625.1 uncultured Clostridia bacterium | reverse complement strand
ATTAGAACTTGGCGGAAAGGACGTGGATATCGTGTACGGCAAGGAACTTATCGCAAAAGCCGATACGATAAAAGAGAGTATAGTATCGCTGGAAAAAGAGATAGCGGTTTTAACGGAAAGGATAAATGATCAAGAGGAAAAACTGGCAAAAAAAGCTGAGTTTGAGAAGGAAAAGAAAACTCTTGAAAAACAGAGAGATACCGCAAAAACGCTTGAATCGTTAACTTACGGCCGTAAATTCCTTGAATTCGTTGCAGACGAGTATCTTAAAGAAATAACCGTTTCCGCTTCCGAAATCGAAGAGGAAGACGGGCTTAAAATACCCGTTAAGGCTCCCGAAACCGAAGAGAAAGACGAGCTTGACGACCTCTTTGCCCTCTTTGACGAGGAAAGCTCCGATTCATTCGATTTCGCCTCGAACATTGACGATATTCTTCCCGACGTTCCCGTTTCCGCTCCCGCAGCTCCGGCGGCGGATGACGACACCGTGCTCCCCGATTTCATCACCGGCGCGAAAAACGACGATCTTGACGAAGATGACGATGCGTTTTTCGCAGGCCTCAGCGAGAGCATCGACGCCGTTGACGATATAGCGTCCGACAGCGACGACGATGACGACATCACCTCGCTCTTTGATTCGCTTTTTGATTAAGAGCAGATGTTTCAGATAGTTTCTCTTGTTATCATCGCGGCGCTGACTGCGCTTGACAGAGTGAGCAAAATCGCCGTTACGGCATCTTTAAAAGGCGCCGAGCCCAAAGAATTTCTTTTCGGCGCTTTTCAGTTAAGATATGCCGAAAACACCGGCGCTGCGTTCAGCTCCTTTTCGCAGAATACGCTCATTCTCACCGTGTTTACCCTGCTTGTGCTCGCGCTTTGCCTTTTTGTGCTGCTCGGGCGCAGAACGAAATCTCTTTTCATTTCCGCCTGCCTTATTCTCATCATATCGGGCGGCATAGGCAACGTTATCGACCGCATCGCGCAGGGTTACGTGGTTGATTTTATCGAGCCCCTTTTCATGAATTTCGCCGTATTCAACGTTGCGGATATTTTCATCACGGTGGGCGCCGCTTTGCTGATAATTTACGAAATAAGAGAATTAGTGCTCGAAAACAAACGAAAAAAAGACAACTCCGAAAAAACAGATGATTGAAAAAATAAGCTCATTTGAATATAACGAACCTCTTTCAATAGTCGTTGACGAAGAAATGGCGCAGGAGAGAGCGGATAAGCTCCTCTCCTGCGCACTTGAGGGCTATTCAAGGTCGTTTATTCAGAGCCTGTTTGCCGATTCTCTCGTTTATTGCTCCGGCCGCGCCGTGCAAAAGAGCTTTAAGCCGCAAAAAGGGGACGTATTAACTTTCACGGTCAAAGAGCCCGAGCGCATTTCACTCGAAAAAGAAAACATACCGCTTGACGTCGTTTATGAAGACGACTGCATGCTCGTTGTCAACAAGCCGAAGGGTATGGTAGTTCATCCTGCGCCCGGCAATTTAAGCGGCACCCTCGTAAACGCTCTGCTTTATCACTGCGACGGCAAGCTGTCCGGCATAAACGGAGCGATAAGGCCCGGCATTGTGCACAGAATTGACAAAGACACGAGCGGGCTGCTGCTCGTCGCGAAAAATGACGTTGCTCACGTTTCGCTTTCGGAGCAAATAAAAAATCACACGCTTGACAGAGAATACAGAGCTGTCGTCTGCGGATCGTTGCCGGAGAGAGAGGGAGTTATCGACGCTCCCATAGGAAGAAATACGGACGACAGAAAAAAGATGTGCGTCACGTCAAAAAATTCAAAAAAAGCCGTTACACACTACGAAGTTTTGGAGGAAAAGAAAAACTACACGTTCGTTAAATGCGTTCTTGAAACCGGCAGAACGCATCAGATAAGAGTTCACATGGCTTACATAGGTCATCCGGTCGCCGGCGACACGGTCTACGGGCAGAAAAAGCCGCTGCCCGGGTTTGAGGGCCAGTGCCTTCACGCCGCCGTGCTCGGCTTCACACATCCCGTCACGGGCGAAAGAATTCGCCTTGAGGCTCCGCTGCCTCAGTGGTTTTCCGATTTTCTTGAGTCCATCTGACAGAGAAAAATTTAAAAGAAAGAGAAGCGGCGCAAACGCGCCTGAAATATAAATATGGATTTTGAAACTGCATTATCAAACTGGCTTGTCACGTCGGATATCGACGGCACGCTGAATAATAAAAGGCGTAAGCTGCCCGAGAGAAATCTCAAAGCTATTACCGAATTTGTGCAAAAGGGAGGCAAATTCACTCTGGCGTCCAGCCGCAATCCGCAGTCTATGCGGCGCCATTACGAAAATCTCCCCACCGATATTCCCGCCGTTGTGATGAACGGCGCGGGAATTTACGATTTCAAAAACGAAGAAATGCTCTATTTCAGCCCTCTGAGCCTTGAGGCTATGGAGGAGCTTTGCAGGCAGGGAAAGAAATATCACACCGTTGACAAGGTCGTTGTAGCAAAAGACGATCTTTACGTTACGGGCGTAGGTCTTTGGGGCGTTTTGTACGTATTTTTTGATAAGCTCGACCACGTCATTTGCCACGATATGGACAAGGTGCCGAAGCAGGATTGGGGCAAGGTCATTTTTTCGGGCCCGCCGTGGAGAATAAGGCAGGCTAAAAAGAGGCTCAATAAAAACCCCAACGCGGATTACATAGTTATAACAACCTCAATAGCGAGCTTTGAGGTGCTCGCGAAGGGCACTCACAAGGGCTCCGCCGTTATCCGCCTCGCGGCAATGCTCGGCATTGACCCCGACCATACCGCCGCCATAGGCGACTATTATAACGATTACGAGATGCTCACCCAGGTAGGCATAGCCGCCTGCTGCGGTCAGGCTCCGCAAAAGATAAAGGATATTTGCGAATACGTTACCTGCCACTGCAATTACGGAGCCGTTGCCGATTTCCTCGGCTATCTCGAAAAGAAAATAAAGCAAAATCTGTAAGTTAAAATAAAACCAAGCTCTTTTAAAATTTACGGGAGGTGACTGCAATGGATGCAGTTGTAAAAAAACAGTTAAAAATCAATGCCTGCAAGGCAAGGATGGGGATCGTCGAAGGAGTTTACAATGCGAAGTCCGGTCATCCGGGCGGCTCGCTCTCCTGCGTTGACATTATCACCTATCTCTATTTTAACCATATGAACGTTGACCCCATCGACCCGAAAAACGAAAACAGAGACAGATTCGTGCTTTCAAAGGGTCACGCCGCTCCCGCTCTTTACGCCGTGCTCGCGCTCAAGGGATTTTTCCCGCAGGAATGGATAAAGACTCTCAGAAAGAGCGATTCAAACCTCCAGGGTCACCCCAGCATTAAATACACCCCCGGCGTTGATATGTGCACCGGCTCGCTCGGTCAGGGAATATCCGCCGCCTGCGGAATGGCTCTCGGCGCGAAGCTTTCGGGCAAAGCTTTCAGAGTTTACACCGTTCTCGGCGACGGCGAAATCCAGGAGGGTCAGGTCTGGGAGGCAGCTATGTACGCTTCCGCAAAGGGCCTTGACAATCTCGTTGCCGTTGTTGATAACAACAATTTGCAGATTGACGGCACGGTCGCCGAGGTAAATTCCCCATATCCCATCGCCGAAAAATTCAAGGCGTTTGGCTGGAACGTTATTGAGATAGACGCTCATTCGTTTGACGAAATCGACGCCGCATTCAACGCCGCCCGCGAGTTTAAGGGCAAGCCCACCTGCATAGTGGCAAAGTCCGTTAAGGGCAAGGGCGTTTCATACATGGAAGATATGGTCAACTGGCACGGCGTTGCTCCCAATCAGGAGCAGTATGAGCAGGCTGTCAGCGAGCTTACCGCCGCTTTGGCGGAGCTTGAGGCATAAGAAAGGAGAGGTGCAATTATGGCAGACGTTATTAAAACCGCAACCCGCGACGCCTACGGCAAAGCTCTTGTTGAGCTCGGCGCGGTAAACGATAAAGTAGTAGTGCTTGACGCGGACCTTGCCGCCGCTACCAAAACGGGCATGTTCAAAAAGGCTTATCCCGACAGATTCATTGACTCCGGCATTTGCGAAAGCAATATGATGGGCGTTGCCGCAGGCCTTGCCACAACGGGCTACACCGTGTTTGCGAGCACCTTTGCGATGTTCGCCGCAGGCAGAGCCTTCGAGCAGGTGAGAAACTCCATAGGCTACCCTCATCTTAACGTTAAAATCGGCGCCACTCACGCGGGCATTTCCGTTGGCGAAGACGGCGCGAGCCATCAGTGCTGCGAGGATATAGGCCTTATGAGAACCATTCCCGGCATGGTGATAATCAACCCTGCGGACGCCGTTGAAGCGAGAGCCGCGGTGCTTGCCGCC
>CAJOLX010000083.1 GCA_905235625.1 uncultured Clostridia bacterium | reverse complement strand
ATAGCGCCGAACGCAACGTGTGAAAGACCGTCTCCGATGAACGAAAACCGTTTCAGAACGAGGGTAACGCCGAGCAGCGAGGAGCACAGAGCTATCAGCACGCCTACAATGAGCGCATAGCGCACGAAGGGGTATTGCAGGTAAAGCGAGAGCTTTTCAAGCAGCTCAGCCATTATCCTCACCGCCTTTCAGAAAGGTACTTGCGAACTCGCTTTTCAAGTATTCGTCTTTCGTGCCGAAAAAGATTTCACTGCCGATGTGGAGAATACGGTCGGCATATTTCACCGCCGATTTTATATCGTGCGAAATCATGATGACGGTGATGCCGTCGTTTTTGTTAAGCCGTTCCGTCAATTCATACATTTCCGCCGTGGCCTTCGGGTCGAGGCCGGAAACCGGCTCGTCGAGCAGAAGCATCTTTTTTGTTGCGCACAGCGCACGCGCAAGCAGCACCCGCTGCTGCTGACCGCCCGAAAGCTCACGGTAACACCGCTTGGAAAGCGACGTCAGCCCCATTTTCTCAATATTGTCTTTTGCGATCTGTTTCTCCGTTTTGTTGTAAAACGGGCGAAGCCCCATCCTGTTTCCGCAGCCGGACAGAACGATTTCCCAAACGGATGCGGGAAAATCCCTCTGCACAACGGTTTGCTGAGGAAGATAGCCGATCTCATTCTGTTTCAAGCCGTCACCGGTCAGAATCTTGCCGCCGACCGGCGCTTGCAGCCCGAGTATTGTTTTCATCAACGTGCTTTTTCCGGACCCGTTCTCCCCGACGATGCACAGGTAATCGCCGGCATTGATTTCAAAATTCAATCCGTGAACGATCTCGTGTCCGTCATATCCGAGCGACAGATCCCGGCAGGTGAGCAGCGCCATATATATCGTCCTCCTTACTTCAACGCGTCCTTCAAAACCTCAAGATTCTTTTCCATAATCGACAGATACGACGCGCCCTGCTTCACGTCGGCGGACGTTGCAGACTGCATCGAGTTCATCACAAGTATCATCTGATTTTTTGTTTTGGTGGTATCCTTTATCGTTTTTGCTATCTTTCCGTCCGCGCTTTCGATTTGCAGGATCGCCTTGAGTCCGAGTTCATCGACCTTGTTTGCAAGGAACATGATCGTTTCAAAGCTCGCCTCGGTCTCGGCGCTGCAGCCCGCGAATGCGGCGTAATAGTCAATGCCGTAATCGTCGGCGAGATAACGGAACGGGAAACGGTCGCCGAAAAGCAGCGTCTTCGTTTCGGCGGCGGCGACTGCGTCTTTATATTTATTGTCGAGGGCTTTAAGCTTTGCGACGTATGCGTCGGTATTTGCTTTGTATGCATCTTTGTTATCGGGGTCAATTTCGCAAAGCTTTGAGGAAATACAGCTGCAAAGCTCTGCCGCGTTTCGCAGAGAAAGCCAGACGTGCTCGTCGTATTCGGGACCTTTCTCCTCTTCTCCTTCCTCTCCTTCTTCCTCTACGCCCTGCATTCCTTCTATAAGCTCTTCTTCTTTGGCTTTGTCACCGAGCGTTTCAAGAAGGTTCAGCACCGCCATATCTTTATTGGCTGCTTCTTTCAGCGCATCGCCGACCCATTTGTCAGATTCGCCGCCGACGTAGATGAACATATCGCAGGTCGAGATGCGAATGATGTCGTCCGCCGTAGGCTGATAACTGTGCAGATCCACGCCGTTGTCAAGAAGCATCGCGACGTCTGCGCTTTCAGCCTTATCTCCGAGAATCTGCATGACCCAGTCGTATTCCGGGAATATGGTCGTTACGATGCTGAGCTTATCGCCTTTTGCCGAGTGGGCGCCGCAGGCTGTCATGACGCCGGCAAGCATCATCAGGCAGAGAGTGATTGCAGTTATTTTTTTCATAAAAAAAGCCTCCGTAATTAAAACAAGAATTTGAAAAAGGGCATAAAAATACAAGGGATGCGGCAATGCCGACAAAGTCCGCCCCTAAAAAGGCAGACCGATCCCTTGTGTTTCTTGTTTTAATTCAGAAGCTTAACTTTCAGTGAAATAGGCGTAAGGTTATATGTTGCGATACAGGAAAGCGACAGTACGGACGCGGTAAAGCAGAAGCAGGCAATGAGCAAAGCAACTGCAATCAGGGCGTCGCCCAGCGTTTTCAGCGTGTTACGGCATAACGTAATAACAGCGCAGACGAGGCAGTTATCGCCAATACAATCGTGACCCGTACCGCAGACTATCATGAAAAGTGAAAACATCATGGCGGCAAGAACTAAAGCCGCAAGCAAAGCGGCTGATATGCGACGTGCTTTTGCCATAATGACACCACCTTTCATTAGTGAATGGATTTCATATTATTTCATTGCGGCATTTTACGCAAACGCCGTGAAGAACCGTATTTGAGCTGTCGACCATAAAATCGGAGCCCTGCAAGACGTTGGCAATCAGCGTGCCGGTCGAGAGCTCATCCAGATGGAAAACTTTTCCGCATTTTGAGCATTCGAGGTGCAGGTGATCTTTACATACGTTTGAGCCCACGTATCGATACAGCGCTTTGTTTGAATCTCCCGCCGCCGTCTTTTTGACAAGTCCGCTTTTTTCAAGGGCGGATAAATTGCGGTAAACAGCGCTCCTGCTCACGCCGCCCCCGATAAGCTCCACGATCTGTTCGGCGGAAAGCGCCTCGTCGCGGTGGAGTTCTAAAACGTCAAACAGCGCTTTTCTCTGTGAAGTCATATATCCCACGAGCAACCCCTCCGGCAGGCGGAAATTTGCGACCTCGTCGCAAATTGATTATAGTACAGTCCGGATTGTTTGTCAAGAGAACGACGTTGGTTCGTCAAGAACAAATCATCGTATAGAACGGATTATATCGGCATTTTTTAATGCCGCAATACGAAAAACACGCCGCTTCGGGTGAAGCGGCGCGGTGAAAGCATATCGCAAACTTATCGCAATCAAAATTGCAAAATGCGGCGTCAGTTTTTGAATTTATCGGTGAATTTCGTCTTTTTGCTCTTTGACGACGCGGGAGCGCCCCGCTCAACACCGAGCTCTTTTTCAAGCTCTTTGATAAGCTCGCGCTGTTTGTCGGTGAGGTGAGTGGGCACGTCAACGATGATGTGCACTATCTGGTCGCCCTTGCTCTTGCCGCCGAGCACCTGAATTCCTCTGCCTCTGAGCTTGAAATCGTCGCCCGACTGAGTGCCTGCGGGGATGTCGATATAAACGTCGTTATCAAGAGTGGGTATTCTTATCTTATCGCCGAGGGCAGCCTGAGTGAACGAAATGTGCTGATCGAGGTGAACGTTATAATCCTCTCTCACAAAATACGGATGAGGCCTTACGAACACGGCGACGCGCAAATCGCCCGCGGGCCCGTTATTTCTGCCTGCGTTGCCCGCTCCGCTGACTGCGAACACCTGCCTGTTGTCAATGCCCGCAGGCACGTTGACCTCTACGCTCGCGCGGTTGCTTACCCTGCCCTGGCCGTGGCATTTCTGGCAGGGAGTGTCGATAACCGTGCCTTTGCCGGCGCATTTCGGGCAAGCCTTCTGCGACTGAATTGTGCCGAAAAGCGAGTTTTGAGTGACGGAAACGTAGCCTCTGCCGTTACAGTCCGGGCAAGTGCGGCGGGATGTGCCGGGCGCGGAGCCGGTGCCGTGGCAATCGGGGCAGGTTTCTACCCTGTTAACGTCAACGGTGCGTTTGCAGCCCTTTGCCGCCTCCTCAAAGGAAATGGTAATTCTCGCCTGAATATCTTCGCCCCTTTGAGCGGCGTTTGGATTTCTGCTGCCTTGAGAGCCGAAGCCTCCGAACCCGCCGAAGAACGAGCCGAATATATCATTCAGGTCAACGTCAAATCCACCCGCGCCTGCTCCGCCGCCGTAATTCGGGTCGACGCCCGCAAAGCCGAACTGATCGTAACGGGCTTTCTTCTCGCTGTCGGAAAGCACCTCGTAAGCCTCGTTCACTTCTTTGAACTTTGCTTCGGCGTCGGCATTGCCGGGGTTGAGGTCGGGATGGTATTTTTTTGCCATCTGCCTGTATGCTTTTTTTATTTCTTCGTCGGTTGCTCCTTTATTTAATCCGAGCACCTCGTAATAATCTTTTTTGTTACTATCCAAGGGGATTCTCCTAACTCACAAGCAGGAGCTGCCGCAAAAAGCGGCATCTCCCTGCTTTTATTGAATGAGCGTTATCAGTTTTCGGCGTCGGTAAAATCGGTGTAGCCTTCGTCTGCGCCGGGAGCCGCTCCGAAATCGGGCTGACCCTCTGCGCCGCCCGCCGCCTGATACATCTTTGAGCTGATCTCATAGAATTTTGCGGTGAGCTCGTCTTTGCGCGCCTTGATAGCTTCTATGTCGCTGCCGCTTACAGCCTGCTTGAGAGCGTCGATCTTTTCGTTGAGAGCGTTTTTATCCGCCTCGTCGAATTTATCGCCGTTTTCGCTCATCAGCTTTTCGCACTGATAAACCATCTGGTCAGCTTCGTTGCGGGTATCGACCTCTTCGCGGCGCTGCTTGTCTTCCTGAGCGAACCGCTCCGCCTCGGCAACAGCCTTGTCGATATCTTCCTTGCTCATATTTGAAGAAGCGGTGATGGAAATTGACTGCTCCTTCTGCGTGCCGAGATCCTTTGCGGAAACGTGCACTATGCCGTTTGCGTCGATGTCAAACGTGACCTCTATCTGAGGCACTCCGCGGCGGGCGGGCATAATGCCGTCCAGGCTGAAGATGCCGAGGGTCTTGTTATCCTTCGCAAACTCTCTCTCGCCCTGAAGAACGTGAACCTCAACGCTGGGCTGATTATCAGCAGCAGTCGAGAATATCTGGCTCTTTTTAACGGGGATGGTGGTGTTTCTGTCTATAATCTTGGTGT
>CAJOLX010000082.1 GCA_905235625.1 uncultured Clostridia bacterium | reverse complement strand
AGGCTTGAACAAAGTGAAAGCCAGCGTCATTTAGGCGCTGGCTGGTAACAAGGGGTTATACCCCTGTTCAAACCACCCCTCTTAGGGGTGGTCATGATTATCCGAAATTTGCGATGAGAATGAAATATTACGAAAAAGGCAGCAAAAGAGCTTGATTTTTACACTTATATAATGTAATATATTTAGGCGTTGAGTTTCGCAAAATGTCGCGCCGATTTTAGCAAAAAGACAAATCAATCCGAAAAACCGCAGAAAAAATATTAAATTTGTGTTAATAATTTCTTGACATATTGCGTCTTCAATGCTAAAATAAGATGATTACAATTGTCTCATAGTCTGCGCTTGCCCGGATAACAAGCGCAGTTAGAGGCCTTTATGCTCACAAATTTGCGTTTTATAACGCAGCAGTTCAAAGGAGGAAGATCGATGAGATCAACAACCACATTTGCTAAGAAAATGCTTGCCGTTCTTCTGGCTTTCGCTTTGATAGCCGGAAGCATCACGGTTGCTATGGCAGATGATCCGAATCCGGATGATCCTTATGCGATAGGTCATATTACTTTTGCCACCAAGTTTAAGGTGCTTGATTCCGAAACGAACACTTATGTGGATGCGTTTGACGGAGATATTGAGTATGTTAAACCGGGCGACAGCGTAATGGTAGAAGTCTATATTACCGAAATGGATTTCAGAACCAATGCAATTGGTTTGTACGTTGTTTATGACAAAAATGTTCTTGAATCGGATTTTTCAAAGAACATAGCCAGACCTTCTTCCGGCGGAATTTCCGGTGGATATCATCCTCTCTCGAATTATTTTGATGGCAAGGTAGATGACATTTCCAATATTCCCGCAACATATAACGGAGCTTATCCGGAAGGCACATTTGCTGGACTTGGCGGAATCTTCTATTCGGCTCTTGACTCAGGAGCTTATACTCAATACTCGGAAGCAAGCGGTCCAATTCTTTATCAGTATCTTAAGGTAAAGGAAACAGCCGATAGGACTGCCACTTCAATTGCTAGAGTTTACACGGAACTTATCAGAACAGATGGGGAAGCCAGAGGTAATTCCGATATGGGTGTCACTCCGCTTGACAGTGATGAAGGTGAGTATTGGGGTTGGACTTCAATTGAATGCCAAATATATTTCACTGATACGGCTCAGTCTGTCAGCCTCTCCGGCGACATCAATCTTAATACCGCTCCTTACGGTACTATCGGCGAGCCCGCCACCACGACTGCGACTATTCAGGATTACTACGGCACCGACCTCGAAGAGGCAGATCTGCCCGCAGTTACCGTTGCGGACGGCTACAAGTTCATCGGCTGGTCAACCGATGCTTACACCGGCACCGAAGGACAGACCGACGGAGACGGCAAAGCTGTTTTCGGCGGCGACTATTCAAAGCTCATCACCGATTATTCGGAAATCAAGTATAAGGGCGCAGACCGGGCCGACACCCTTTACGGCGTTTACGGCTATGCCGACACCACTTATATCTACAATATCTATGAGCAGGATCTTGAGGGCAACTATCCCGCCACTCCGTCCTATACCAGCGATCCTATCAACGGAACTGTCGGCGACGTTATAAACGCTTCGGATATTGACACTTCAAGCTACACCGGATTTGTCAATGATTCCACCGCTTCCATAACTCTCACGTCCGACGTTAACGACAACGTGCTTGACGTTTATCTTTCCAGAGCTAAATACAACATCACGTGGAAAGTCGGCGAAGACACCGTTGCCGGCCCGACCGAGATCACCTACGGCCAGCCCTTAGGCAGAATTGCCGATCCCGATTACGTTGTTACCGACGTTAACGATGATAACTACGGTAAGTACGTTTCCGAGTGGAGCGATCATGACTTCAACTGCACAGGTGACGTAACCGTTCTCGGCACGCTCTCCGATATCGACGTCAGAGTTATTTACAGCGCTGATGACGGAGAAGGTCATGTCGGCACGTTTGACGGCGCGAGCGACGTCACCAAGGCTTACGGTTCATCCATAGGCTCCGCTGATTTCGGCACGCTCACTCCTCCCACCGGTTATCATCAGACGGGCGTCACTTATAAGGATGCCGCCGGCAGCGATCAAACCGTTACCGATATCGGCGCAATCCCCGCAGCGCTCACCAAGGATAACTATCAGTTAGGCACCATTGACACGGCGACCGGCGCTGTTCCCACCGCGGTTATTACCCTTACTCCGGTTTATGAAATCAACTCCGGTTCAGTTACGTTCAACGCTAACGGCGGTTACTTCACCGCTGATCCCGCTGTTGACGTCATAACCGATACCTATACTTACGGCGCAACGGTCACGATTCCCGGCGCGGAAGACATTGAAGTGCCCAAGACCGAGACCGACGCTTCCGGCGTAAGCTCCTATTATGACTTCGCAGGCTGGGCAACCGCATCCGATGCGACTGCTCCCGGCGACGTTGAAGGAACCTACGTAGAGGATGCTACCTACTTCGCGGTATGGCAGGATAACAGAGTCACCATTACCTACAAGGACAAGGAAGACAACGATCTCCTCGTTCTCAAGAGAAATCTCGGCAACGAAGGCTCTTACACCCTCGTTGACGGCACCGATTATCCTGCAGCAAACGCTGTTCCCACCGCAGAAGGCGAAGAGTGGGTATGGGATATCGCAAGCACCACAATTACCGGCGACGTAACTTACAGAGGCCATTCAATCTATGACCTTCAGTTCAAGTATACTGACATTTACGGCACCGAAGTTTCTTCCGACGTTTCCAAGCTTCAGGCAGGCGAGAATCTTCGCGATTACACTGTTATCGGTATAGAAGGCTATGACTTCGCAGGCTGGTACACCGACGCCGCTTGCACCGAGCTCTTTGCAAACGCAGGCTCCATAGCTGCTTCTCAGATGCCCGCAGCTGCCCTCACCCTTTACGGTAAATATGTTGCTCATCAGCACACCGTAACTTATAAGGTTGACGGCGAGGTTTACGGCGAAGTTGAAACCCTTGATTACGACGCTCCCATCATTTTGAGAGACGTTCCCCCCGCCAGAGACGGCTACACCTTCTCCGGCTGGCAGCCGTCAGTTCCCGCAACCATACCCGTAACCATGCCCGACAGCGACGTTGAGATTACGGGTTCATTCAGCGCCAACACTTACACCATCGTTTACCTTAACGGCGAAGAAGAAGTAGCGGTTATCTCTCAGGCTTATGAGAGCGCGATTGATCCCGCTCGCGAGCCCGACGGCGACGCTCTGAGCACTCCCGAAAAGACCTTCACCGGTTGGAGCGAATCTCTTCCCGCAACGATGCCCATTTATACCGAAACTGTCGGCACACATAAAAATAATGCTCATGCAATATACGCCCTGTTTGACGACGTTGATCAGGTTACCGTAACCTATCAGCACGCCGACGGCAGCACCGAAGAGCTCACCGGTTATCCCGGCACCGCTCTCACCGCTCCCGCTCTTGCAGGCGATGACATCAGAGACGGTTATGACAGCGATTGGTCACAGGATCTTAACAGATTCCCCACCGCTGACACCACCGTAACAGTTGACTTCACTCCGAAGGACGTTACCGTTCGCCTTGATCCTGCAAACGGCGATCCCGTAAGTGATCAGACCGTTACCGAGCCCGCAACCGAGCCGACCTCCGACGCAGGTGACTTCGACGGCTGGTATCTGCCCGACGGCACCAAGTTTGACTTCACTGCTCCCATTGAGGATCAGACTCCTTACGGCACAGGCGAGCTCAATCTCAAGGCGAGATACAGCATAACCGATACCTACCTTATCCCGGCAGGCACGGCAACGACCTCAGACGGCATAGTATTCACCGATTACGGTCCGCTTGTTTCCTTCAAGCACTTCACCGACGAAGCTGACGAAACCTATGAAGTTCCTTCAATCCCCGAGATGGAAGGCTTCACCGGCACTTATTGGTCACTGACCGAGACCGGCGATGACGCAGCTCCCGACGGAAACTGGTCAACCGCTTCCAGAGATTTCTACGCTCAGTATGAAATCAATAAGCACACCGTAACTTACGTTGTTGACGGCGAAACTTACGAAGTTTACCTCGACGTTCCGTTCGCAAGCGAGCTTCCCAGACCCGCAACCGATCCTGCTAAGGATGATTACGTATTCGCAGGCTGGCTCGATGCAGACGGCAAAGCACCCGGCAACTACGATTCAATGCCCGATAAGGATCTCACCTTCACCGCTCAGTTCGTAGTGCCCGGCGCAGACTATACCATCACTTACTATGACCGCGAAGGCAACGTATATCAGACCTATACCGTCCATTCCGGCGATCCCATAACGGATGAATACATCCCCGAGGATCCCACCAGATTCGGCATGGTATTCAAGGGTTGGGAGCCCGAAATTCCCGCTGTAATGCCCGAAGAGAACCTTGAGTTCACCGCTGTTTGGGGCGTAGATCCCACGTTTGTAGGCGTTGTGATCGGCGGCACGGTAGTTTCCGGCGCAGTCATCGGCACCGCAGCGGCTGCTAACGCAGCTCTCATCACCGGCGGCGTCATCGTAGGCGGCGCTCTGGTAGTAGGCGGCATAGCCCTCGCGAAGCATACTCACAAGGTTACCTACATAGTAGACGGCAACGTTTACAGAGTATATTACATACTCGAAGGCGCAAAGGTTATCGTTCCCAAGGATCCCTCTAAGGACGGCGCGGACTTCACCGGCTGGACTCCCGACATCCCCGAGAGAATGGCCGAGAATGACCTCACCTTCACCGCAACCTGGTCCACAGACAAAGCGCCTGTTGACTCCGTGATTCCCGACACCGGCTCCGCGGCAGCAAGCCTTGCGGCATTCGCCGTAATCTCCTCCGCAGCAGCAGCGGCTTACGTGATCACCAGAAAGAAAAAGGAGAATGAGGACTGATCCTCACCCCCTCTATCTGAAACTATTCGCGCATAACTAACTCATCAGCCCGCCTTAACCGGCGGGCTGAAATTCTTATCGTCAGCGCATTTGCGAAAAAATATCGACTGCCGTTGCAGCGAATGTCAGAGCAAGAAAAGATTTATGTTAAATTACAGTTGACAAATTTAATAATATGGATATAAACAAAGCGTTCGCAGACATTATTCTGCGAACGCTTTTAATCTTACATTTCCGGCGCTTCAATAATTCAATAACTCGTTTTATTGTTTTAATTCAACTATTGACATTGAGCCTATTTCCGGCGCTTCAAAAAGTCAATAATTCGTTTTGTTGTTTTTAACTCGGCTATTGACATTGAGCCTATTTTCGGCGCTTCAATAAATTATCCTGTTTTCATATCCCTCTGTAATATTCTCCGAGGGTTTCGGTGAGGGTGCGGCAGATGCCGACGAACATATACTGAACGTATTCTTCTTTATTTTCGAGATTTACGCTCACGCCCGAGGAGCTTTCAACGGAGGGGAAGGATTTTTTGCCCTCTCCCGTCGCTCTGATTTCGTCAAACTCGGTTATGTCTTCTCTTTCGCTGAGCCTGTCCATTGTTGATTTCAGCTCGCCTATTTCGCCCTGAGCCTCTTTAACGAGGTAATTGAGCAGATACACCTTGTCTTCGTTGGGCAGGGAATAGAGATAATTTTGCGTTTCGGTGAGCAGATATTCCCACCTGCTTATTTTTTCTCTTTCTTCCGCTATGGTGAAGGTCACGTTGTAGCCGTCGGCGTCCTTGGTGTAGAGCCTGTTAATTTCGCCGAAAACGTCCATAAGCTCGAGAATTTCGGGGCGCATGGCGTAAAAAGCGTCATATTCCGAGCAAATAAAATTCAGCTTTTCATTAAGCGACAAAAGAGAAGCTTCAATATCTTTAGGCAGGGAGCCGGCGCTTTCCGCTGCCGCCGCGGCTCTGTCGCGCCAATCGGAAAAAACGGAAATATCAAAATCCGTTATCATCTGAGCGTATTTTGAATTTATTTCTTTTCGCAAAGAGGCGTATTCTCTCAGAGCGTTTGCCTTGTCGCTGCCCGCGTTTTCAAGATATTCAACGGCGGAGGAATATTCGCCCCTTTTAACGCAAATCTGCGCCGCCTGCACGGCGAAAAAGCCTCTTAACAAAAAAGCGGCGAGCGATAAAATCAAAACGGCGGCAACGGCACAGACCGCAATAATCAATATCTTTTTGCGGCCCCAAGCGTTATTCTTTTTTGCCGTCGTTTCGTTTGACATATCAGCTTATCTTTCCTTTAATCGGAGCGTCGAGAATGAAATCTATATTGGACATAATGGACGTTATCGGGCCCTCAAAAGAGTCGGGGAATACGGTTGAAACGGAGTCGGAAACGCCGCTGCCCATATTGTTGCTCGAGGGTGAGGATTCGGGATAAATCGTGACGGATTTGCCCGAAAAGACAAATCTCAGCCTTCTCTCGGCTATGGATTCGAGCGGGCGCACCCAGATTTCAAGCTCGTTTTCGGCTTTCCAAGCGGCGCTCGCGACTGCGGTGTAATCCATACCGCCCAGGTGATAAGGGCTTCTGCGGGGAGTGCCGTCCATGCCGCAAACTATCATATTGTGGTCTTTGCCCTCGTCCCAGGCGAGCGTGCATTCATTCTCGCCGAAATCGAGCACAACGTTATTTATGTTGCCGCTCTTTTCGCTTGACATGAAAACGACCGCTATCGGCAGCATGGAGGTCGGGAAGCCTATCGTGTTGAGGAAGGTGTTTTTGCGCAGCTGCATCACCTTGCCCTTGAGCTGCTGCTCCATAACGCTTCTCGGAGCCGCCTCAAGCACGGGCATTGGGTCGAGCGAGAGCTTGAGCTCACGGTCAAATTCGGGCTGCTTTCTCTTGTTGCCTATGAACATCTGCGGGAAGTGGCGGAATATGCAGTCTCTCGTTTTTTGCTCCTTTACTTCGCTGCAGGTGCAAACGAGCAGAGCGTCATAATCCCTGAAGAAAACGGCAAACTGAGAGAACATACCGTCCATTCTCGCCGTATTTTCCATTCTGTTTTGCCAGAAATAGTAGCCGTAGCCGCAAACGGAGTCCGCATTGGTGTTTTCACTGTTGTCAACCTGCTTGGTTATCGCCTGCTCGATATAGTCGGCGGGGATAATCTGCTTGCCGGCGTATTGGCCGCCGTTCAGCACGCAGAGAGCGACCTTTGACAGGTCGTAGGGCGAAATGAAGAGACCCCATCCGCCGGATTCCTGCCCGCCGGGGTCGCATTCCCACTTGGGGCGTGAAATTCCGAGCGGCTCAAAAAGCCTCGGCATAAGGTAATCTATCACCCCGAGACCGGTCACTTTCTTGATGATTGCGCCGCACATATACGGATTTTGATTGATGTAAGAGAACTTTTCGCCGGGGGCAAAATCCCATTTTTCATTGATGAAATCGGCTACCCAAGTATCCTTTGACTTGTCGGCAAGGTAATTTTCTTTCTTGCCGGCGGTCATGGTGAGCAGGTGACGAACGGTCATAGCTTCGAGATTTTCGTCCTCTTTTTCAGGGCGAAGCTCGGGGAAAAAGTCAATAACCTTTGAATCGAGCGAAAACAGGCCTTCGTCAACGGCGAAGCCGACGGCGATTGATATAAAGCTTTTGCTCACGGAAAACATTGTGTGAGGCACGTCTCTGCCGAAGGGAGCGGCGTGGCACTCAAAGCCCAGCTTGCCGTGACGGTAAAGCATGAGCGAATGAAGCTCTATTTCGGACTGCTTGTAATCTTCAAGCAGCGCTTCGATTTCAAGCGAATCAAGACCTACCTGCTCCGGAAATTTTGCAGAAGGTATCTCGATGCTTTTGCTTAACATTTTTATTCCTCCCTGAAAGCGCAAATGCGCCGCCGATATATCCAAATTTGATTATATCACAAATGCCGAGGTTATACAAAGAAAAATTTGCCTTTTACTCGCCGAGAGCCGCGATAAACCGCTCTATGAGCTCGAGGGTGTCTTCGCCTTCGGCGTATCTCAAATAAATGCAGGGCTTTCCGCCGCCTGCCGAAACGGTGAGCTTGCCGCCGAATTTCGGCGCGATTTTTTGCACCGCCGTTATGTCGAGATCCGTCACCTTGAAGCAAAGCCTGCCGCCCTCTATGGATATTTCATAGATATTGCGCTTTGACGCTTCGCTTCTTATGTAAGAAATCTTAACAAGGCCGAGCACGCTTTCGGGCGGGTCTGAAAATCTGTCTATCAGCTCGTCGATAACGTCCGAAGAGTCTTCCTTTGACCTTATATCCGCTATGCGGCGATAAATCTGGAGCCTTTGCGGCATGCTCGGAATGTAGCTCTCGGGTATGTGAGCGTCTATCGGCAAATCCACAAGGCACTGCTGCTCGTCCTTGGGCTCTTCTTCGCCCTTTTCTT
This sequence comes from uncultured Clostridia bacterium, assembly GCA_905235625.1. Lineage (GTDB taxonomy): Bacteria > Bacillota > Clostridia > Oscillospirales > Acutalibacteraceae > CAG-177. The sequence continues at coordinate 200 of CAJOLX010000082.1, read as the reverse complement.
CGCTTATCGCCTGCTCGAGCAGCTTGATATACATATCGTAGCCGACCGCTTCCATCTGACCGTGCTGGCCCGTGCCGAGCACGTTGCCCGCGCCCCTTATCTCAAGGTCGCGCATGGCTATCTGGAAGCCGGAGCCGAACTCGGTGAATTCTCTTATCGCCGCGAGCCTCTTTTCGGCAACCTCCGAGAGCTGTTTGCCC
>CAJOLX010000081.1 GCA_905235625.1 uncultured Clostridia bacterium | reverse complement strand
GTACGCCGCTATCGCTATTGCGCCGAGCAACTCGGGAGCGAGCGTCTTGGTGACAAGGATCGCGGTAGGGCCGTCAGCACCGCCGATGATACCGATGGACGCCGCCTGTTCGGGAGTAAAGAATCCCGACATGAGAGCGCCTGAAAAGGCGACGAAAACGCCGAGCTGAGCCGCCGCGCCGATAAGCAGGCTCTTGGGGTTTGCGATAAGAGGTGTGAAATCGGTCATGGCGCCGATGCCGACAAATATAAGCGACGGATAAATACCCAGCTTAACGCCGAGATACAGAAGGTCTATAAATCCGCCCTGTTCAACAACGTCCTGGAACACGAGCGCGCTGCCGTCCTCATGGATGAAAAGCTCCATGTGGAAAAGCTCGGTGCCCGGCAGGTTTGCGAGAAGCATTCCGACAGCTATCGGAAGCAGAAGCAGGGGTTCGTATTTCTTAACTATTGCAAGATAGACGAGCACTCCTACTATAACGTACATTATAAGCGTTTTCCACCAGCCCTCGCCGAGAAGCTGTGCAACTCCGGTCGTGCTGAGGAAATCGCGTATCGTATCGAGCATATTTGGAAAAGCCGTCCTTTCGATCAGTATAAGTCGTATTCAGTCTGTCAGTTGAGCGAAGCGATGAGATCGTCAGCCTTGACCGCCGCGCCCTTTGAAACATTGACCGATGCAACAACACCGTCGACAGGAGCGAATATCTCGTTCTCCATCTTCATAGCCTCAAGGACTGCGACAACGTCGCCCTTCTTGACGCTCTGACCTGCCGTTACGTTGACCTTAACTATGGTTCCCGCCATGGGAGCCTTGATGGCTGTGCCGCCGGCTGCGGAGTCGGTTACGCCGCTGCGCGAATTCGTTATGCGATAACCCTGAACGGGCATGGTATCCATAACGAGAGATTCTCCGGTTGCGGCTTTTGCCCATTCAAGATGATTGGGGCCCATGCCGTCGCCTATCATAAAAATAACGTTTTTGATTTGCGGTTCCTGCTCTGCCGCGGTGCACATGGGCGCAAAGGAAAGCAGCATCAGCGCGGCAATGAAAAGCGCCGTTAATTTTTTGCATTTGCTCATATTTATCTCTCCTCGTTTCTTTTTCATTATTATATGTCAGCTTCAGACGTGTGTCAACAGGACGGCGAAAGTAAAATTCGGTGAAAACAGATTTGGAAATAAAAAAGCGCAATACCCTCGAAAAACGGGAATATTGCGCAATGCTTTTGCCTGAATTATGCTTTGCCCTTTTTCTGCATAATCTTGTAGCCGATATTAACGACCTTCTTGTAGCCGAAGTCGATGATTTTATCGGGAATGGGGTCGATGGCGGCAAGATACCAGGTGTTTTTGCACTTGTAGTTCGTTCTCGGTGAAGGAGCGTAAATCGCCTTCATAACGGTGTTTACAAGATACTTCTTGTCGTTGGGATGAGCCATTGCGGTGCTCATGAGGGGCTTGAGAACGGTGAGAACGGGCTTATAATGCTCGGTGGACTGAAGCAGCTTCTCATAGCCCTCGGTCGCCTGATTGTGCATGCCGGTTTTGAATGAGCCGGGCTGGATTTTAACAACGTCGATGTCAAGGAAGTTAAGCTCGCGGCGAAGGCCGATGGTGTAAGCTTCAACGGCGTATTTGGTGATGGCGTAAGGCGTGTTGAAGGGCTGAGGCTTCTCCCAGCCGCATTCTGATGAGAAGTTGATAATTCTGCCGCCCGATTTTTTAATGAGCGGAAAAACTGCCTTGTTCACTCTTGCCATGCCGAGCACGTTGATGTTAATCATCTTGTCAAGAACGCCTATAACGTTGCCCTCAACGAGCGAAGACATGGTGTGGATGCCCGCGGCGTTAACGACTACGTCAAGCCTGCCCGCGGTTTCTTCAATAGTTTTTGCCGCCGCTTCGCAGCTCTCTTCGCTTGTGATGTCGAGCGTGAGAGGAATTACTCTCTCGTTGGTTCTTTCACGCAGCGCCTGAAGACCCGCCTCGGAAATATCAGCCGCGAAAATGGACCATTCCCCGTCTTTGCAAAGCTCTTCAACGCAGGCGCCCGCAAGTCCGCCGGCAGCGCCGGTAATCAATGCGTATTTCATGTTTAATCTCCCCCTGAAATTGGATTTTGCGCGCGGTTTGACGCGCACTTAAAATAACAAGCTCAGTATACATCAAATTTCTTCGACTATCAAGTGTTATATGCGTTTTAAAAAATAAATTATGCCGAACGGACAAAAAAACAGGGTGCCCGGGTTGCCGATTTGCGCGCGGAGTGATAAAATGAATTTGCAAGGGAGGCAAGCTGATGAGAAATATCATAATTACGGGCGCCGATTCTGGCCTCGGCTATGAAACGGCGAAAAAGATAGCAAAAAAAGAAAAGGACTGCCGGATAATACTCGCCTGCCGCAATGACGAAAAGGCGCAGGCGGCAAAAAGCTCGATAACAGCGGAATCGGGCAATGAAAACGTCGACTGTATGCGGGTCGATTTGTCGGAGCTCAAATCCGTTGAAGAGTTTGCCGCTAAATACATCGGCGAATACGGCTCGGTCTACGCTCTCATAAACAACGCCGGCGTTTCGCCCGCGCATTACGGAATAACGCCAGAGGGCTTTGAAAATATTTTTGCAACGAATTATCTCGGGCATTTTCTGCTCACTCAGCGCCTGCTGCCCGTTATGGACGAAAAAGGCAGGGTGATAAACGTTACGAGCGATATGCACAACCCTCCCGGAGGCCTCGAGTGGAACGGCGTGGAATATATCGCCCGCCCCGACGGCGACACAAGAAAAAATTATTATTACTCAAAGCTGTGCCTCATTTATTTCACCCATAAGCTCAGCGAAAAGCTGAAAGCGGATGGCTCAGGCATCACGGTGAATTCGTTTAACCCGGGCTTTATGGCGGCGACGAATTTTGCAGGAGGGCGAGCGGGCAAAAAGAGAGAGCTGCACGTGAGATTTTCCATGCCCGAGCGTTACGGCAAGCTCAAAAATTCATCCGACGCGCTCGCGAAAATTGCCGCTCGGGCGGAGTTTGACGGGGTAACGGGCGAATATTTTGACAGAAGCACAAAAACGACAAGGTCATCCGAGCTTTCATACAACGCCGAAAACAGCGAGGAGCTCTGGCAAAAGAGCCTCGAATATTGCGGGCTCGAAAACGGATAAAAGGCATAAAATAAAGAGAGCGGACTGCCGCGGGATGATTTCCGAACGGCAGTCCGTTTTGCGTTTTGTTGCGTCAATTATGAGAGCTTACGGTTCTCCGCCTCGATGAGGGCGTTTATGTCGTTTTTGCCTCTGTGGCGGTAGGGGAAAACGCGAAGCACGATATACATTATCATTCCGCCGATGAAATTGAGCACAATGTCGCCCATTGTGTCCATGAGCGCAAATCTTGAAATAAACACGTCGGGGTCGGATATGGGGAACATCTGAAAAACGTTTTCAATCTTGCCGCCCGCTTCGTTTATTGCGTTTTGCAAATTCCAATGCTGAGCGTCTCCGCCGAAAAACTGGTCATAAGTGAATTCAAACAGCTCCCAGGCGTTTGCGAGAATAAATCCGAAGCCGAGAGCGCAAAGAGAAGCTATCTGATGAGGGCAGGTCTTTTTGAGCTTTAACTGCATAGCGCAAACGTATTCGTAGCCGATGTAAACGCCCTCAGCAGTGCCCGTGGCGTGAAGAATTTTATCAAACATGGGCAGGGAATAATAAAGGTTCATATAAGCGCCGCCGAACGAGCCGAGGAAAAATCCGAGAGCGGTAACGTTTTGAAATCTCGGAGAAAAATATCTGAATACGGATTTTTCGGGGAAAAACCGGATTATCTCATAGGCGAACATTCCGACGAGGTTTGCGATTATCTGCGCGGGGGGATTGCTTCCGCTGTAGTCTTTGCCGTTTTTAACGGTGTCGACGAGAGCGTAAAGCATGAGCGCTCTGAGAATCCACCAATAAATCAGCTCACCTTTTTTGACGTTTGAAAAAATTCCGGAAAAATAGTTTTTAAAATAAGTCTTCATAAATTCTCTCTTTCCCTTTTAAAATCGAGCGTTATTCGCCCGAATAATATTCCGCGAGGCTGTCAACGTCGGCCCCGGTGAGGCAGTCGTTAAAGAGAAGAAGGTCGTCCATGCGGAAAATGAGCCCTCTGCTCTTGTTGTATGAGGCGAAAATATCGTCGCCGACCGTGAATTTGCCGCTGCCCGAAAGGCTGCTTATATATTTTCGGTCAATTACCGCGCTGTGCGCGTTTTTGAAGTTGAGATAAAGATTTGTTTCGCCCGTTTCGGCGTTTACGGCAAGTATCACGTGTATCCAGCCGGAAAAACCGTCGCTGCCGAAAGAGGTGACCGTGTCGGTGTCGTCGTCTCCGCAGCCGTATTGAACGAATATTGAGTGATTTCTCAGAATGAGATTAAATCCCTTTTCCTGATGTTTGCCTCTTTCGGGGCTCTTGCTGCCCATTACGCATATGGGCTCGGTTATGTCTTTATCCGCAAGCAGGCTGAAAGCGACCGAAAAGCTGCCGGAAAAATCGGCGCCCTCCGCGGTAAAAGCGCCCGTCGCTCCGAATTCGGCGGCGCTGCCGGAAACGCCGTTTGTGTAAAACTTAACGCTGCCGTTTTCTTCAATTTCGCACTTGCCCGTTTCATCGCTGAGGTCGTTTTCAAAATTCATGCAGAGAGAAATTCTGTCGCCGAATTTTTCTTTAAGACCGCCTTCTGCGTCGAAAGGCAGAGCGGCGCGATGCTCAAGGGGCTCCGTTTCGGGGGGCTGAACGTATTTTTTAACGCTGTCTTCAAACATACCCTCGGGCACCTGGGAGGTGTAGCCGCCGGGAGTGTATTCGGGCACGTCAATTCCGAAAGCGTAAAGCACAACGGCTGAAATATCTTTTGTTACGGCGTAAGGGATGAGTCCCTTTTTAACGCCTTTGCCCGCGGCGGCGAAGAAAATCTTTTTTTCGCCCTCCGCCCAGCCGCCGTGGCCTCTGCCGTGCCCGCCGTGGTCGGCGAGGCATATAAACAGCGTGTCGTCCGCTATGCCCTCGTCTTTATAAGCGCCGTAGATTTTGCCGAAAAGGCCGTCGATTTTTTCAATCTTTT
>CAJOLX010000080.1 GCA_905235625.1 uncultured Clostridia bacterium | reverse complement strand
AGCAAGTCAATACCAACGTGTCTCCGCTCTACGTTGTTGATTCCTGTGCGCTGGTTGTGAACGGCAAAGAAGTGACGGGGTTTGAGAACGATTTGAAAATCTATTATGATGACGACGGTTTTTCAAGCGCACAACTCCCGTTATTGGCAACGATCAAAGCGCTGGGCGGGGTCGTTTTTTGGATCAGCCCTACTAAAGCGTTGATATTTGTAAGAGCGACTGTTTTATATTTTGATCTTGAAAAAGAGTTTTTGTTTTGGCCGTTCCGGATATACAATTATGCTTCTCCCAATCTGATGGAGCCTTTGTTTGCCGGCGGAAGCGGAGTTTATGAACAGTATGTGTCGAATCAAGACCTTGTATGCAACGAGCACAGCTGGCTGTTGTTAAAACTTCTGCTCGGCATCCGAATTCACGAGGATGTTGACCATGCAATAATCAGTGTTGAAAAGGTTTCTGCATCGGAAGCAATCGGATTGTTGATGAAATAGGATCGATCGGGGTTTTATCTATTGATAAGCAAAAGGGAACGCCGGTCAATCGCTCGGCATTCCTCAAAATCAAAAGCGCTTTTTATTTAATTTCGGCAAGGAGACTTAAAGCTTATGAAAAAAGTATCATTGTTTTTAATTGACGCTGTTTTAAGCGGATTTGTATTTCATATCATAGTGTTTTTGGCGTCAACAACGTTTTTGGATAGTTTTGATCCTCGTTTGGTGCTTGCGCTTTCTGCGGCTTTGCTGTGTATTGCTTCATCAGTTCCCTATTTTTATTCTCTGAAATCCGCCAAAAGCGCCAAAGAAAAAGTCATATATTCAATTATAAGTTTTGTCGGATTTGCGTTGTTCTTTTGGATTTGCGAATATTTCAATATAGCTCAAAAAATTCTGAATTATAATTTTTTGTCTCGCGATGAGCACTTCGGAGGCTCCGGATTTATGTTTGCATTCTATATCGTTCCTCCTTTGATTATAGCTGTTGTATCCCGTATCATTTTTTTTATCGGTTCGGTTTTGAGAGACAGAAAACGGAATAAGGAAGACCTTCGGTGATATTCTCCTCGAAGGCCCTTATAAAAATTATTATCGGCGCAGCCCCTTATGTAAATCGGTTCAGCACGCATAAGGGCTTTCGTATTAAGATGAAGACGGCGTTTTCTTTGCCCGAAGACAGTATCGTGATACGGCGAGGGCAAAAAAACGCCGAAAAACGAAAAACATAAAACCACCAACCCCAATATCCGTTAAATTTAAAAAAGCAGGGCACAAGCTTTACAGTTTGTACCCTGCTGAAACTTCTTTATTAACTTTTTCGTTTTGGTCTTCGCTTAAGACGAAAGTCCCCATCAGAGGCTTATCAGAATGTGTCTTCGGTGATATACACGTAAATTATTTTCGGCGTTATTGCGAGGAACTTGGGCAGCCAATCGGTGAAGGTATAAACTGCCAAAGCGGCGAATGAGGGCACGAGGCCGGCTATGTATTCCGCGCGGCTCGTCGTATTGTCGCCGGTGTAGGTTATCTCGTTTTTGCCCGTTTCCTTTGTCAGGGTGAAAGAATCAGTGTTGGTTATGAGCCTTTCGCCGTCTTCATCGAGCAGCTCGTCCGAGAGGATGTAGGAATTAAACGTGAGAGTGCCGCCGTCAACGCTTATGGTGTTAAAGCATCCGCCGATGTTTCTTTCATCGGTTGAATTCCAGTCTTCGCCGTTCCAATAGTTGCCGTAATTGTTTTTCTGAATGACAAGCGTGTTGATGAAATTCGTGTTGAGATAAGCGCCCGCAAGGAAGGAGCGCACCTCGTATCTCTTTGAGCCGGCGGTGCCGCAAAGCACGTAAACCGAGCCGTCGTCGTTAAGCCTGTTGCCTTTTAACGGCTTCGTTCTGAGATACTGGTGGTCGTGGCCGCTGAGCACAAGGTCAACGCCGCACTCGTCGAGCACTCTCGTGAGCGATTTTTGCAGATACATCGCGTCGGGCCATTTGCCGTCTTTGCCGAGAGTATAGGGCGATTTGTGCATGCAGACTATCTTCCAGTCTTTGTCGGTGGAATTCATATCGTTTTTGAGCCACTTCATCTGGGCGAGAGTCATTGAAAACATATCGTTGGTGTTCATCACGGCAATGTGACAATCGCCGTAATCGAATGAATAGTTAACGCCGTCGTCGGTTTCAACGCTTTCGCTCTCATCGAGGCAAAACATATTTCTGAACCAGTTTTTTCTGCCGAGGCCGTCGTGGTTGCCCGCGATAGGCACGAGGGTAGTGGAGGCGTTTATCTCTTTAAAAGACTTGTCGTAAAGATCCCATTCTTCATTGTCGGAATCGTTTGTGAAGTCGCCGAGGCTCACTATGAATTCGGCTGAATCCATCGTCGCAAGGGCTGCGTTAACCGTTGCCGCGCCCTTTTCAAAATTCTCTTCCGTGCTTGCCTGCACGTCGGCAACGACTATGAAATCCGTTTTTTGATCGCCGTCGTCGGTAGAGAAAGTGCCTGCTGCGCTTCTCGTGCTTTCGTCGCCTACGGTGTAAAGATAAACCGAGCCGGGCTCAAGAGAAGAAACGAGAGCGTGGTGGCAATAATAACCGTTCCACTCAAAAACGTCGTCGTAGGCTATTTCGGCGTTTACGGGCTCGCCCTCTTCGTCGGTGATTTCAACGAGCGAGGGAACGTTTTCCGCCGTATACCATGAAAAGCCTCTGCGTGTTTGCGGGTCGCCGTTTACGGTGCAGTAAATTCTGAACGGCTCGGAGCCGCTTTTTTCTTCGTCTTCTGCCGAAGCGACAAAAGCGCAGCAGAAAATCATAGTAAGAGCGAGCAAAACAGCCGTTAATTTTTTAAAAGCCTTCATTCCTTTCACCTCATAAAAAATTTTCACTTAAAATCATAACACTTGCGGCGGATTTTGTAAACCGCAAATGTGGAAATTTCTTGACAAAAAAAGGACTTTAAAGTATTATTATACTGAACTGAAATAGGCGATTGTGTGCGCGCGTCGCCCTTGCGCACGAAAGGACATGAACGAGAAATGCAGATTTATGAGGAGCTTGTGGCAAGAGGACTTATTGCCCAGGTAACCAACGAAGAAGAAATCAAAAAAATGGTAAACAGCGGCAAGGCAAAGTTTTACATAGGCTTTGACTGCACTGCCGATTCGCTTACGGCGGGTCACTTCATGGCTCTAACGCTCATGAAGCGCCTGCAGATGGCGGGCAACAAGCCCGTTGCTCTTATCGGCGGAGGCACCACCATGATTGGCGACCCCTCCGGCAGAACCGATATGAGAAAAATGCTCACCAAAGAGGATATTGACCACAACGCCGAATGCTTCAAAAAGCAGATGGAAAGATTTATTGAATTCGGCGAAGGCAAGGCGGAGATGGTCAATAACGCCGACTGGCTGCTTGACCTTAATTACGTTGAGCTGCTCAGAGAGGTAGGCCCCTGTTTCTCGGTTAACAATATGCTTCGCGCCGAGTGCTACAAGCAGAGAATGGAAAAAGGGCTTTCCTTCCTCGAGTTTAACTATATGATAATGCAGAGCTACGACTTCTATTATCTTTTCCGCGAATACGGCTGCAACATGCAGTTCGGCGGAGACGATCAGTGGAGCAATATGCTCGGCGGCACGGAGCTTATCAGAAAGAAGCTCGGCAAAGACGCCCACGCAATGACCATTACTCTGCTTACCGACTCTCAGGGCAATAAAATGGGCAAAACCGCCGGCAACGCCGTTTGGCTTGACCCGAACAAGACCTCGCCCTACGATTTTTATCAGTATTGGCGCAACGTAGGCGACGCGGACGTAATAAAGTGCATCCGCATGCTCACCTTCCTGCCGCTTGAGCAGATAGACGAAATGGCTCGCTGGGAAGGCAGCAAGCTCAACGACGCCAAAGAAATTCTCGCTTATGAGCTGACAAAGCTCGTTCACGGCGACGAAGAGGCTCAGAAGGCTCAGAACGCCGCAAGAGCGCTCTTTACGGGCGCGGGCGACAGCGATAATATGCCTTCAACCGTGCTTGAAGATTCCGATTTCACCGACGGCTCCATCGACATCCTCTCGGTGCTTGTTAAAACGGGCATCACAAAATCGAGGGGAGAGGGCAGGCGCCTGATAGAGCAGGGCGGAGTTTCCGTTGACGACAACAAGGTCACCGACCTTTCTCTGTCGTTTTCAAAGTCCGACCTTGCCGAGAACCCGATAATAGTCAAAAAAGGCAAGAAAGTATTTCACAAGGTAAGCGTCTGATGGCACCATGGGCTCTGTTTCTTGACATTGACGGCACGCTCATCGCGTCGGACTACGTTATTCCCGAAAGGAGCCTAAACGCTCTCAAAATGGCGAGAGAGGCGGGCCATAAGGTCATTCTCAACACCGGCAGGTCGCTCGGCAACATTCCGCACGACATTTTTGACCAGATTGAGGTTGACGCGGTCATTTCGGGCAACGGCAGCGCGGTCACGGCGTACGGCCGGGTCGCCCTGATCATCGCGATCGCCGGGCCGCTGTTCCTCAGCTTCACGATCTTCGGCGTGAAGGAGAACCGGAGCTACGAGAAGGAGCCGATACCCCCGGTCAGCTTCAAGAAGATCATCTCCACCATCTCCGGCAACGACCAGCTGATGTGGATCGCGCTGATCTTCCTGCTGCAGCAGATCGGCAACGCAATCGTCCTCTCCGGCATCGGCCAGAACTACATCTACATCGAGTTCGGATACAAGGGCGCGTACTTCACCCTGTTCCAGATGCTGGGCATGGCGGTCACCGCGTTCCTGATGCTGTTCTATCCCTTAATCACCCGGATCATCACGCGGAAGCAGCTGATGAACCTGCTGATGATCATCTCCTCCGGCGGATACGCGCTGATGCTCGGCGCGGGGCTGCTCCTGCCGACCTCCGCGGTGAAGTTCGTCTTCGTGACCGGGGGATACATGCTGGCCAACTTCGGGCAGTACGGCTTCTACCTGATCATGATGATCTCCATCATGAACACCGTCGAATACAACGAGTACAAGCACGGCACGCGCGACGAGGGCATCGTGTCCTCCCTGCGGCCCTTCCTGACGAAGCTGGCATCCGCGCTGTCCATCGCCATCGCGAGCATCACCTACCTCGCGCTGGACATCCTGACCTACACCAACGGCATCTCCGACCTGGAGCAGGCCGCCAACCAGGGTCTCCTCGACGCGGAAGCCAAGGCGGACGAGATCACGTCGCTGCTCTCCGG
>CAJOLX010000079.1 GCA_905235625.1 uncultured Clostridia bacterium | reverse complement strand
TAATATCGTTTTCGGGCGTAAGAGTCTGAACTATCGCCTCGCCCTTGCTGTCGCCCCTGCCGCTTCTGCCGACGACCTGCGTGAGCAGTGAAAACGCCTTTTCGAGGCTTCTGAAATCGTCGTTATAGAGCTGCTGGTCAATAGAGATAACGCCGACGAGCGTAACGTTTGGAAAATCGAGACCCTTCGCCACCATCTGCGTGCCCATGAGAATATCGTATTCCCCGCGCTCGAATGCGCCGAGCAGCTTCTCGTGAGCGTCCTTCGCGGTGGTCGTGTCGGCGTCCATTCTGAGAATGCGCGCGTCTTCAAACAGCTTTGAAAGCTCGTCCTGTATTTTCTGAGTGCCGAAGCCGGCGTATCGCACGTTGCTTTCGCCGCAGGAAGGGCACTCGCTTGTGAAAGGCTGAGAGTAGCCGCAGTAGTGGCACATCAGCCTGTTGTTGGCGGAATGATAGGTGAGCGAAATGCTGCAGTTTGGGCAGTTTATGACCTGAGAGCAGGAATCGCAAACGGCAAAGGTGTTGTAGCCTCTGCGGTTAATCAGCAAAATCGCCTGCTTCCCCGAGTCTATATTAGCCCTTATCGCTTCATAAAGTTCCCTGCTTATTTCGCTGCATTCGGGCATCTTTTCGGCAGTGCGCATATCCACCGTTTTAACGCTCGGCATATCGGCGCTGCCGTATCTTGCGCTCAGAGTGCAGAGCCCGTAGCTGCCCTTTAAAGCGGCGGCGTAGCTTTCCACTCTCGGGGTGGCGGATGCGAGAATGAGCAGGCAGTTATTGTAAGCCGAGCGGAATTTCGCAACTTCGGCGGCGTCATATCTCGGGGTCTGCTCCGATTTGTAGGTATGCTCCTGCTCCTCGTCGATGATAATGAGCCCGAGATTGTCAAACGGAGCGAAAACCGCGCTCCTTGTGCCGATAACGACCTTCGCCTCTCCGCTCTTTACCCTTTTCCACTGCTCGCTTCTCTCTCTCACCGAAAGCGCCGAATGAAACACCGCCACGTCTTTGCCGTAACGGCGGCAGAATATGCTCAGAGCCTGCGGAGTGAGCCCGATTTCAGGCACGAGAAGCAGCACGCTTTTGCCGCTGTCAAGCACCTCGTCCATAACCTTCATGTAAACGGAGGTCTTTCCGCTGCCCGTTACGCCGTAAAGCAGATAAGTGCTTCTGCTGCCGGACAAAGCCTTGCCCTTAAGCTCTTCGAAAGCCGAGTTTTGCTCGGAGGTCAGAGCTATGGGAGTTCTCTCCCCTTCGGATTCCGTCAGAGAGCTGTAATAGTCAACGGGGCTGTCAAATATTTCGGCGGCTCCGTTTTTAACGAGCGCTCCGGCGACCGCGGGCGTGCAGCCCGTGAAATAGCACAGCTCGCTCACGCTTGCCGCTCCCACGTCTTCGAGCACCTTCACCATTTCGCCCTGCTTCGCGGTGACCTTGACCTCTTCGTATCCGGGCAAAAGCCTCATCATACGGGAGGTCATGTCGCCGAGCTTTTTTACCGAATCGCCCTGAGAAATGACGAGCCCTTTTTTGACAAGCTTGTTTATCGGGGCTTTGTCGGGCCGCATGGCAAGGTTTTTGTAAATGAGGTCTTCTCTTACGAAAACGCCCCGTTTAACGAGAAACGAATAGATTTCGGCGCATCGTGGGTCCATGGAGTCAAGGTCTGCGCTTTCGGCATCCGGCGCGGCGGCGTAAAAATTCACTACGCGCCTGCCGAGCCCCGACGGTATCATCGCTTTAACGCAGCTGTAAAGAGTGCAGAAGCATCTGTCTTTCATAAACCGCGCGAGCGAAAGCATTTCGCCGCTGAGAATGGGCTCGTCGTCTTCAACGGAGCTTATCTGCTTGAGCTTTTTGCCCTCGGAAAAATCCGTCACGTCAAAAATCATGCCCATTGAGAGCTTGTTCGAGCCCGAAAACGGCACGGTGACTCTGACTCCCGGCTTTGCCTTTTCTTCAAGCTCCGGAGGTATTATATAATCGAATTCGGCGTCAAAGGAAAAGCTCGCGGCTTCCACGGCGACCTTTGCGTACCTCATTCATTTCACCTCCAAAGCCTTATGCCGAAAATTCTCAGATGTTTCTTATTTCTTCGGGTTCAACTATCACGTATTCGCCCGAAAGGATTTGGTCGAGCGCTCTCGTAACGGGCTTTTCGGTGCTCGTTTCGCCCGTTGCCTGCTCCTCGACTGCTATCTCTCTCGCTCTTTTTGCCGTTGCGGTAACGAGAGAATAGCGGCTTACGTTATCTTTCAAAACAACGCTCAAATCCGGATTAAACATTTCCGGTCACCTCGCTTATCAAGTGTTTATTTCTGCTGAACTTGAGCTGTTCAGCTTTGATTATGGTTTCAAATGATTCAACGGCCTCCGACACGGTGTCGTTCACTATGACGTAGCCGAATTCATCCGCCCTGCGGATTTCCTGCTGAGCGATGAAAAGCCTGTTGGCTATGGTTTCTTCGTCTTCCGTGCCCCTCATTCTTATTCTCGACTCAAGAGTGCTCAGCGACGGGGGCATCAGAAACACGCTCACAACGTCCGGATACATTTTGCGGATTTTATCCGCGCCCTGCACCTCAATTTCAAGCACCACGTTTATGCCGTTATTGAGCATTTCGTCAACGGGCGCCTTGGGAGTGCCGTAATAATTGCCGACATACTCGGCATATTCGAGCATTTTGCCTTCGCTGACTTTCTTCTCAAAATAATCCCTGTCAACAAAATAGTAGTTGACGCCGTCTGTTTCGCCCTGCCTCATTTTGCGCGTGGTCATAGAGATTGAAACGCGCAGGTCGTCGTTTCTTGCCACAAGCTCATTCAGCACGGTATCCTTGCCGCTGCCGGACGGGCCCGAAAGGATTATGAGAATGCCTTTTTTATCACTCATCGTCCTTCTCCGCCTCCTCCTCATTCAAACGATTGGCGAGAGTTTCCCCTTGAAGGTAGGTGAGAATGACGTGGTCGCTGTCGGTTATGAGAACGGCTCTGGTGCGCCTGCCGTGAGTTGCGTCTATGAGATTGCCTCTCTCCCTGCTCTCCTGAATCATTCTTTTGACGGGAGCGGATTCGGGGCTCACTATCGCCACAAGACGGTTGGCGTTTACCATGTTGCCGAAACCGATATTAACGAGTTTCATTTCAATCACCTTCGGAGTTACTCAATATTTTGTATCTGCTCGCGGATTTTTTCGATTTCCGCCTTGATGTCAACAACGCGCTTGGCTATCTCCACGTCGTTTGCCTTGGAGCCTATGGTGTTTGCCTCGCGGTTCATTTCCTGCACGAGGAAATCCATCTTTTTGCCTATAGCTTCATCGCTTTCGAGGAAGAAACGCATCTGGTCGATGTGGCTGCGAAGCCTTACGGTTTCTTCCGCAACCGCAATTTTATCGGCGAATATCGCCGCCTCGGTGAGCAGACGCTGCTCGTCAACGCTCTTGTCTTCAAGCAGCTCTCTGAGCCTCTGGAGCAGTTTTTCGTTGTATTCCTTCACCGTTTCGGGCGAGCGTTTTTCAACGAATTCAACGTCTTCTATGATGACGTCAAGCCTTGAGAGCACGTCCGCCTTGAGGCGTTCGCCCTCCGCTTCGCGCATCGAGATGAAATTTGCGAGAGCCTTATCGGTTACGAATTTTACCGACTCCCAGATTTTCTCTTCATTTTCCGGCTGCTTATGCAGAAGAATGACGTCGGAAACTCTCGCTATGTCGGAAACCTTAACGTCGTTTTCGAGCCCGTAGGTTTCGGAAAGCTCCGCGTAGGCTTTGATATAGCTTTGAACGAGAGGATGATTTACCTGCGCCACAACGTCCGGCTCGTCGACCATATCTATGAGCACATTGCATTCAAGCTTGCCCCTCGTTATGGAGCCCTTGAGATAGGCCTTGAGCTTTTCATCGAGAAATCCGTAGTTTCTCGGAAGCCTTGACGAAAAGTCAAAAAACCTGTTGTTGACGCTTTTAAGCTCAACCGTAACGTTCATTCCGCCGACAGATTCGCAGCATCTGCCGTAGCCGGTCATACTTTTTATCAATTAAATCACTCCGGTTTGTTTGAATTTTCCGCCTTTTTCATGCATCCGCATTCGGTTGAAGTCAGAGCGTCCGGTATGTCTACCGTCAGCTCGTCTTCGGTGAAACCGAGCCTTCTCGCCGCCGGCGAGAGCATATCGGGAGTTATGGTGGAGGTGTAAACGCCTCTGTTCGCGCAGTAGTTCATGGCGCTTCTCAGAAGCCCCTCCGTAACGATATCGTCTTCGCATGAAACGGAGCGGAAAAACATCTGATAACCCGACCAGTCAAAATCGCACGTGCCGCATTTCACAGAGTCCAGCTCCGCCTGATACGCTGCGCAGCCTTCCTTTTCGGCGCACGGTCTGAATCTCAGCATTGATTTTACTCCTTTCGGGTCGTTTTGTTCATCAAAGAGCTTATTTCCTTTTCGGTTAAGTCCCTGTATT
This sequence comes from uncultured Clostridia bacterium, assembly GCA_905235625.1. Taxonomy (GTDB): domain Bacteria; phylum Bacillota; class Clostridia; order Oscillospirales; family Acutalibacteraceae; genus CAG-177. The sequence goes on along the minus strand of CAJOLX010000079.1, from coordinate 3,588 downwards.
TGCCGACGGGCAGAGTGCCGAGCTCAACGGGGCCTATGGCGGTCCTCTTGAGCCTCATCACCTCGTAGTCAAACAGCTCGAGCATGCGGCGAATCTGGCGGTTTCTGCCCTCGTAAAGCACTATTTCGAGCACCGTTCTGTCTTCGAGCTTGTCGATAACTCTCACCCCTGCGGGAGCGGTCATTCTGCCGTCAAGCTCAACGCCGGTCGCAAGCGCCTCAACGTGCTTTTGACTGACGGCGCCTCTGACGGTCACTCTGTAAGTCTTGGGCACGTGATGCGACGGATGCATGAGAGCGTTTGCAAACTCGCCGTCGTTAGTGAGAATGAGCGCGCCTTCCGACACGCGGTCAAGCCTTCCGACGGGATAAATGCGCTCTTTTACGTCCACAAGGTCGGTAACGCATTTTCTGCCGAGCTCGTCGTCGGTGGTGGTGACGTAGCCTCTCGGCTTGTTGAGCAGGATGTAATAGAGATTTTTGGACTGAAAGACTCTTTTGCCTCTCACGGTCACCGTGTCGTTTCTCAAGTCGACGCTGTCGCCGAGCTTCGCCACGCGGTTGTTTATTCTCACAACTCCCTGCTCGATAAGCTCTTCGGATTTTCGCCTTGAGGCGACTCCCGCGCCGGCAAGATATTTTTGCAGGCGCACTTTATCGTCGGCCAATTAAGGTCACCTCGTAATAAAAGTAGTAGTTTTTAGCGTTCCTCTCCAAGAACGAGAATAAATCTGCTATACTGTATAGGATGCTGTGGGTTGGTAAGATCACCTACCGCAAGACGGTTTAAAGGAGGCTCCAACCACAGCCCTTTACGAGTTTGTTAATTAGTTAGATACCGCAGGCAAGTGAAGATGCGAGACGGTTAATTTAGAACGAGGTTACAAGACGTAAAGTGTTCTGTGAAATCCCATACAGCATCAAAAAACACTTGGAGGTATCTATTATGGTTTATGTTGGAATTGACATTGCAAAGGACAAGCACGATTGCTTTATCGTAAACTCCGACGGAGAAGTTCTGTACGATGTGTTTACCATACAGAACAACATGGATGGTTTTGAAGACCTTCTGTTCAAAATCAAGAGCGTCGAAAAGAATCCGGACAAAGTAAAAGTAGGGCTTGAAGCCACGGGACACTACAACTGCAATCTTCTCGGATTCTTGAAACGCAAGGGTCTGTCAACCATCGTTATCAATCCGTTGTACACCAGTCAATGCCGGAAGAGCATGACACTGCGTAAAACCAAAACAGATAAAGTCGATGCTCGTACAATTGCAAGTATGATTATGTCTGACGTGAGCTTAAAGCCCTACTCGGACACATTATACCACAACGAAGATCTAAAGTCATTATCCAGATACAGATTTGACAAAGTATCTGAAAGATCAAAGTTAAAACAGTCCGTATCACGCCTTGTCAACATTCTGTTTCCGGAGATTGAAGCGCTTGTTTCCACCATTCATGCAAAAGCTGTTTATGAGCTCCTTTTGGAGTTTCCGGGGGCTCATCAGGTTGCATCGGCAAATCTGAAGCACCTTGCTGCATTGCTTTCAACTGCCTCAAAGGGTCATTTTGATCGGGAAAAGGCAGTCGAAATCCGAGAAGCCGCAAGGCGTTCTATCGGTACATATCTCCCGGCAAAATCTCTTGAACTTAAGCATACGATCAAACTGATCCGTGAACTTGATTCCGAAATATCCGAAATTGAGTCAGAAATCAAGAAGATTATGGATGCGATTGATTCACCGATTTTGTCAATTCCCGGTATCAGCTACGCTACCGGATCTATGATCTTATCGGAAATCGGTGACTTTTCACGCTTTGAAAGCGCAGACAAAATACTTGCCTTTGCAGGTTGTTCACCGACAACGTATCAGTCAGGTCAGCTTTATTCTTCTCACGCAAAAATGGAAAAACGTGGGTCAAGATATTTACGTTGGGCTCTCGTCAATGCGGCACGATACGTTTGTAAATGGGAACCGACCTTTGCTGCTTATCTTGCCAAAAAGCGTTCCGAAGGCAAACACTATTACGTTGCGTTGTCCCATGCCACGAAAAAACTTGTCAGACTTATGTATCACCTTGAAACCTCCGGGGAAAAATTCAAGCCTGTTTCTGCCTGATTTTCTCCAGAACCCGAGCTGTAAAGTTCATACTCACAAGCCGGCGCAGCGTACCCTTGACGAACCGAAGCTTTCAGATGCTACGATTTTTTTACGAGGGCGATGCTGGGCCTTGTTGTCTTGCTTTCTCCGTCGCCCTCACTCACTTTTTCAGCATCTGAATGCTGTTTGTCAAGGGCGGCGCATTTTTTTTGACTTTTTTTATTTTAGGGCTTGACATTTAATAGTTAGTCTCCTTTTTTAAACCCCGATTGAATATCTTGCAATCAGAGTATATCACAATCGGAAAGCTTATTCAAATATTTTTTAAGCCGAAACGGCTTCTTGATTTGCTGGGCTTTGATTCTCAATTTGTGTTATCTCCTTTGATTCAAGATAATCATTAAAAGCATTTTGCCCTTCTTCACTTTCCCAATAATCAATAATTGATTGCATAAATGACTTGGTCAGCAATTCAATTTGTTCATCGGAAATACAGCTTTTGTTTTTTACATAATTCTTATTTTCTTCCATTTAGATTTGCTTTGAATGATTTTAAACCGCAATCATTGTCATAAGCATTTACCTCCTTCCTTAGTTATTTTGTCGGCGTGCGGTCGGCTCAGATACTCAGTTGTAAAATCATATTGACGGTTTAATATCACCTTCTCTCATTGCCCGGAAGAATCTTTCGCATTCTTCCAGCCGTATTTCTTCCTGCAGCAGTTGCAGAAAGTATGCGGGCTTTAATCTCGCACCGTCTGCATCGCCTTCGCGGGCAATTATTCTCTGCAGTTTTCTTGCTGCTCTTTCATAAGCATTTGACATTTTTAATCCTCTTTAGAATTGACAGAAGCGAGCTGTCTTGAAGAACAGCCCGCTTCTGTTTTTATAATTATTTCTTTTGTTTCTTCTCTCGTTTGTTGACTATTTCTTTATATTCTTCGGGAGTCAAAACCCGAACACTTATAATTTCATAATCAACATGAGGTAAAGGCTTCTTTTCGCAATGCGCGAATTTCGGATAGTTTTCTTTTACCCATTCTGCTGCATTCATCATAAAATCTCCTTTTTCATATTATTTATCTTTCATATTTATGATTGATATGATTTGTCTGCCGCTGAGAATTCATCTCGGCAGCTTTCTTTTTGTTTTCTTCAAGCCGGGCAAGAACTGAAGTCTTAATCGGCTTTTTAAGTTCGGATTTTTGCTCGGGGTCTGATAACGCTTTATTGATCTTTTCTGCAATCTTTGCGGAAAGACCCTTCAGTTTGTTTACAACAATACCCAGAAGATTATCGGCAATCTTTTTGTTTTGCTCCGTAACTTTGGTGCTCTTTTTCACAAAAGCGTTGTAATCTTCAATTGCTTTGATATCTTCACTCCTTGTTTCTTCACGGACTTTTTCGGTTACAACCTCTACCGCTTTTTCATAAGCGACCTCGGCAACATCATCTGCGAATTGTTCGGCATCGGAAATCTTA
>CAJOLX010000078.1 GCA_905235625.1 uncultured Clostridia bacterium | reverse complement strand
CCGGCAACCCTCGAGAGCAGGGGAGCCGAGGCGGTGTTGAGGTCAACTCCCACGGAGTTTACCGCGTCTTCTATAACGGCGTCGAGAGCGGCGTCAAGCTCTTTGGGCGGCATATCGTGCTGATATTGGCCCACGCCTATCGCTTTCGGGTCTATTTTCACAAGCTCCGCGAGCGGGTCCTGCAAACGCCTTGCTATTGACACGGCGCTTCTTAAAGAAACGTCGTAGTCGGGGAATTCTTTTGCCGCAAGCTTCGACGCGGAATAAACCGATGCTCCCGCTTCGCTCACGACCATATACGAAACCTCGGCGCCTGTTTCTTTAAGCACCTCGGCGGCGAATATTTCGGTTTCTTTGGAAGCCGTGCCGTTGCCTATCGAGATGCAGTCAACGCCGTGCTTTTTAATGAGGGACTTTATATAGACTTTCGCCTGGTCTCTCTGAGCGGCGGAATGAGTGACGTAAATAACTCCGGTGTCAAGCACCTTTCCCGTTTTGTCCACCACGGCAACCTTGCAGCCCGTTCTGTAGCCGGGGTCAAGGCCGATAACGGTTTTGCCCTTAACGAGGGGCTGCAGAAGCAGCTCTTTCGTGTTGAGAGCAAACACCTTTATGGCGCCCGCGGCGGCTCTTTCGGTGAGCATATTTCTGATTTCTCGCTCAATGGAGGGGCAGATGAGCCTGTCGTATGAATCAATGCCCGCCTCCCTGACCTTTTCGGTGCAGGGGGAGCCCTCGGGCTTAAGAGTGGAGCCCTGAATAACGTTCATCGCCTTCACTCTGTCAAGAGTGACGGAAACCTTGAGAAACTTCTCTTTTTCTCCGCGGTCTATCGCAAGAATGCGGTGACCGGCGATTTTGTTGACCGGCTCGCTGAAATCGTAATAAGTGCGGTAAACGCTCTCTGCGTTTTCGTCAACAGCCGAGCTCGTAACCACTCCCGCAACGGCAAAGAGATTTCTGAGCCTTCTTCTGATGTCGGCATTGTCGGAAATATCTTCCGCGATTATGTCGAGAGCGCCTTGAAGCGCTTCGTTTTCGTCGTTAACGCCTTTTTCGGGGTCAACGTATTCCTTTGCCATTTCAAGCGGCTCCGGCGAATTTGCCGCCTGCATAAAAATCGCGGCGGCGAGAGGCTCGAGCCCCTTTTCCTTCGCAACGGAAGCTCTCGTTTTTCTCTTGGGTCTGAACGGCCTGTAAATGTCGTCGATTTCCGTTATCGTTTTCGCTTCGTTCAGAGCGGCGGAGATTTCGTCCGTCAGCTTTTCCTGAGCCTCGATTAAAGAGCGCACTTCTTCGCGCCTTTTTTCGAGGTTTCTTAAATATTCGAGCTTTTCGGCAAGCTCTCTTATTATCTGGTCGTCAAGCGAGCCGTGAAGCTCTTTTCTGTATCTTGCGATGAAGGGAACGGTGTTGCCCTCGTCGAGCAGCTTAACGGTGTTGTCGACCTGCCACTGCTTGAGATTAAATTGTTTTGCGAGTAATTCGTTAATATTTGCGCTCATTATTTATTCCTCAACGTTGCTTTTTATCTGCCTTATGTCTCTGCCTTCAAAGAGCAGATACTGATAGTTGCCTATGATTCGCGAAGCTATTCTCTGGTCGTAAGTTTTTTCAAGCTCCGTAATCGAAAGGTTAGTGCTTATTATGGAAGGCTTTGAAAGATTGAGCCTTGTGTTTATTATGTTGTAAAGAGCCGATACCGTAAATCTCGTTGAATATTCCGAGCCGAGGTCGTCGATAATCAAAAGGTCGCAGTCCTCAACATCCGCTTCGGTCGTGCCGGCGCCCGAGGTGAATTTTTCTTTTTCGAGAGCGGAAAACAGATTTTGCGCGCTGTAATAAAGCACGTTAAAGCCCTTTCTCGCCGCCTCGTTTGCTATCGCGAGCGAAAGATGAGTTTTGCCGAGGCCCGTTGCGCCGTACATATAAAGCGAGCAGGAGCTTTCGCCGAAATCGTCGGCGTAGCACTTGCAGTATTCGAGCACGTCGCTCATTCTCTGCCTCGGTGAATATCCGTCGCCGCCCTCGTCGTCGTAAAGGTTCACGTCAAAGTCGGAAAAGCGGCAGTATTTCGCCGGCGAGCATTTTTCGAGCCTTGCGACGTTCAGCTCGGAGAGCAGCTTTTTGCGGCAATAGCAGGCGACTCCGTCTTTAAACCCCGTGTCGGAGCAAGCTTTGCACGTGTAAGGCGTTTCAAGATAATCGGACGGATAGCCGGCGCTCTCAAGCTCTTTTTTTATGAGCGACTGAATGCGCAGATTGAGCTCGGACAGCTCTTTTATGTATTTTTTGGCGTTCTCGCCCATGGTGAGCGATTTAACGACCGCAATGCCCGTCTGAGCGAGCTGCGCCTCGTATTTGAGCACGTCGGGCAGCTTTTCGGCTATTTCGGCGTGCCTTGCTTTTTGAATTTCTTCCGCCTCGTGCCTGCGCCTTGAAGTTATGGCGTTTGCCTCGGCGATGATTTCTTTAGGGTAGCTCATTTCTTTTTCCTCTTATACACCGGCGCTTTTCCCGCGCCTTTTTCGTTGAATTGGTCCACGTCGTAGGAAGCGGGGGATTTGCCGGAGTGATTTGATTTTTCACGGCCTGCTTTTTTGGCGTTTTCAACGTCGGCTGCTTTTTTGAAGCCTTCGGAATACCAGTTTTCAAGCACCTTGTCCATATAGGCAAAGCTGAGCTTTCCGGTGCGCTCCGCCATTTCTTCATAAGCGAGGAGAATAAGGTCTAAGCTGAGATTTTGCCTTTTGAGCCATTTTTCAATGAAAGCCGCCTGCTTCTGAGTAGGCTTCGGGGTTTTAAGGCCTGCGGCGGCGGAAAATTTCTTCCAGAATTTGTCAACGTCGCCCAGCGCCTCTATTTTTTCGGCGGCTTTATCTATTGTGTCGATTTCGTTTTCAGCCCAGCTTTTGCCCACGGCTTCAATGTAGCTGTAGCCCGTTTTGCCCGAGCTTACGCAATAGTCGGTGAGCATGAATATCACCTCGGGCGGCAAGCCGAATCTGTCGTGAAGCAAAAGGAAGGTGCACTGCCCGTCGTAGCCTATCGTTTTGCCGAGAATTTTTTGAAGCTCGGTGAATAGATTGGCTATTTCCTTGCTTTCTCCGATGCGGGTCGCTATCTCCGATGGAGAGGGGCGGGAATATTCTATCGGAGCAGCGGGCAAAGACGGCGCGGCGGGAGGCGTTTTTTCTCTTTTTGCGCCGGGAACGTATTTTTGAGGCTCCGTGTCAAAGGTTATCTGACCGTCGGAGCTGTCGTCGCTTAAAATGCCGGTAAGTATCCAGTATTGCAGGCAGTCCTCAACGTCGCTCTCGGATATTTTGAGCTTTTTCGCGAAATCCGCGGTGCTTAAAGCTCTGTCGCTGTTTTTCAGCGCGAGCAGCAGCACTTTGACGGCGTCTCCGGAGGCGAACTTCAAATGCTTGTCCGCTATAACGGCGGGCACCGAAAAAGAGTCCTTTTCGGCAAACTTATTTATTTTGTAAGTCATCGGTTCTCCTCCTTTCCGTGAATGATTTCACTCTGGCGTCGGTTTGCGCCGGGCGTTCGTCGGAATTTCCGCCACATAATTATACTATAAAAGCGCGCGTAAGTGAAACATTTTTTTAAGGTTTTACCGTCAATTTGCAAAACCACAATCTGTTGTGTAACAGCCCCTGCCGAAACCACTATGAATTTGGTCAAATTGTAGATTTAATGCCCGAATGTGACGGTTTTCGGCAAAGAAAAAGGAGCCGCAGCAAAGCAGCTCCTTAATCATCTGTTGTGTTTTGATCAGACAGCTCTGGTAACCTTACCGGAGCGAAGGCAGCGAGTGCAGACATATACTCTCTTGGGAGTACCGTTTACAACGGCCTTGACCTTCTTTACGTTGGGTTTCCACGTTCTGTTGGAACGTCTGTGTGAATGGGAAACCTTGATGCCGAATGACACATCCTTACCGCAGAATTCACATTTTGCCATGTGTCACACCTCCTTTTCGTGATTAACACAAGGCATTTTATCAAAAAAATACCCAAAATGCAAGACTTTTTTTGAATGAGCGTAAAATATTTTGATTTTTATCGCGAAAGTTTGCGGAATTTTTTGAATTTTCGCAACAAATCATAAATAAGGTATTGATTTTTTAAATAAAAAATAGTAATATTTAATAGTCAAAATAATATTCGGAGGATAGCATTATGTCAGATAAGCAAAAGGCTCTCGAAACAGCTCTTGAAAAGATTGAAAAAACCTACGGCAAAGGCTCGATAATGCGTTTGGGTCAAAATTCCAGCCTCAACGTCGCATCAATTCCCACGGGCTCTCTCACTCTTGACGTCGCCTCGGGAATAGGCGGCCTGCCCAAGGGCAGAATTATTGAGGTTTACGGCCCCGAGTCTTCCGGTAAAACCACTCTCGCTCTTTCGGCGATAGCCCAGGCTCAGAAGCAGGGCGGCGAGGCGGCTTTCATTGACGCGGAGCACGCTCTCGACCCCGTTTACGCCGCAAATCTCGGCGTTGACGTTGACTCTCTGCTCGTTTCTCAGCCGGACGACGGCGAGCAGGCGCTTGAAATCGCCGAGGCTCTCATAAGGTCGGGCGCAATAGACATTGTCGTTGTTGACTCCGTTGCGGCTCTCGTGCCCCGCTCCGAGATAGAGGGCGAAATGGGCGACAGCCACGTCGGCGCGCACGCAAGGCTCATGTCTCAGGCAATGAGAAAGATAGCAGGCGCGGTGGCGAAGTCAAACACCATAATTATTTTCATCAACCAGCTCAGAGAAAAGGTCGGCGTCGTTTACGGCAATCCCGAGGTAACGACGGGCGGCAGAGCGCTCAAATTCTACGCCACGATGCGTATCGAGGTGCGCAAGGTTGAGGCTATTAAGGTGACCGGCGGCGAAGTGGTCGGCAACCGCACAAGGTGCAAGATAGTCAAAAACAAGGTTGCTCCTCCGTTCAGAGAGGCCGAGTTTGATATTTACTACGGCAAAGGAATATCCAGAGAAGGCGAGCTCGTTGACCTTGCCGTTAAATACGGCGTTATTCAGAAGAGCGGCTCGTGGTTCTCTTACGACAGCAAGAAGATAGGCCAGGGCAAAGAGTCCGTTAAAGAGCTTTTCGCTTCCGACGAAGCTTTCGCGAAGGATATCGAAACGAAAGTGCTTGACGCCATAAAGGCGGAGGCTGAAAGCAAGAATGCTCAGGGCAAGGGCGAGGGCGACGATTCCGCGGCGCCAAAGCCCGCCGCTCCCGCTTCAAAAGCAGGCGCGAGAGCAAAGCTCGACATAGTTGTTGACGAGGACGAATAAGCCTTATGAAAATTTCCGCTTCGACCGGAAAAAGAAATAAGATACACGTATCGATAGACGGCGAATACGCTTACACCGTTGACGCCGAGTATTGGTATTCGTGCCCCTACAGAGATAAAAGCGAAATAGAAGGCCCCGAAGAAATCGAAAGATTTAAGCACGACGTCGGCTCAAGAAGCGCTTTCATAAGCGGGCTCAACATATTGTCTTACGGCGACAACAGCCGCAAAGCTTTAGGCAGAAAGCTCGTGTCAAAAGGCTTTTGCAAAGAATACGTTGAGGCGGCGCTCGACAGGCTCGAGGAATACGGCTACGTCAACGACGAGCGCTACGCGCAAAATCTTGCGCAAAAGCTGCTCGATTCAAAGCACATGAGCCCGGGAGCCATAAAGCAGGAGCTGATGCTCAAGGGCGTTGACAGAGAAACTGCCGACGCTGCCGCGGGGGAGCTTGAAACCGACCCTCACGAGCAGATAATGACCCTGCTTTGCGGCAAATACAGCCGTTATCTGCACGACGAAAAGGGTATCAAAAAGACCGTCGCGGCGCTCAAAAGGCTCGGCTACGGCTGGTCCGATATAAAAAACGCTCTCGAAGAGGCGCAGGCTGATACGGAGGATGAATTCATTGATTAGAGTCGGAATGATATCTCTCGGCTGCCCCAAAAACCAGGTGGACGCCGAAAGAATGCTCGCAAGCTTAGACAGAAACTCGTTTGAAATAGCCGATTGCTACGACGGCGTTGACGCCGTAATAGTGAACACCTGCGGCTTCATTGACGCAGCCAAGGAAGAGGCGATAGAGAATATCCTCGAAATGGCTCAGCTCAAGGAAGAAGGCACTGTCGGCAAAATCATAGTGAGCGGATGCCTGAGCGAAAGATACAAGGAAGAAATTTTCACCGAAATGCCCGAGGTTGACGCCGTTATAGGCATCGGCGCGATAGGGCATATAGACGAAATCGTGAGGCGCGTTCTCAACGGAGAAAGAATACTCGATATTCCCGAAAAGAGCGACCTGCCTCTTTGCGGCGAAAGGCTGCTGACCACCCCCGAATATTGGGCTTATCTCAAGATAGCGGACGGCTGCTCAAACAGATGCGCTTACTGCGCCATTCCCGCCATAAGAGGGCCTTACAGAAGCGTTGATATGGATATGCTCGTTGAAGAAGCGAGACAGCTTGCCGCCGGCACGAAAGAGCTCGTGCTCATAGCGCAGGACACCACCGCTTACGGCCTCGACCTTTACGGCGAGCTAAAGCTGCCCGAGCTGCTCAACCGCCTTTGCGAGGTTGACGGCATTGAGTGGATAAGGCTCATGTATTGCTACCCCGACAAGGTGACGGACGAGCTGCTTGAGGTTATCAAAAATCAGAAAAAAGTGCTTCATTATATCGACCTGCCCGTGCAGCACGCCGACGACAAGGTGCTCAAAGCGATGAACAGGCACGGCGACAGCGCTCTTATCAGAGACACAATCGCGAGAATAAGAGCCGCTTTGCCCGACGCCGTTATCCGCACCACGATAATGGTCGGCTTCCCGGGCGAGGGCGAGGAAGAGTTTGAAAACCTTGCGGAGTTTGTTAACGAAACAGAGTTTGACAGGCTCGGCTGCTTCTCCTTCTCCGCTCAGGAGGACACTCCCGCTTTCTATATGGAAGGTGAGCCGGAGGAAGAGGTCAAAAACCGCCGCGGCGAGATAATCATGGCGGACCAGCTTGAAATTGTTACGCTCAAAAACAGCGAAAAAATAGGCAAGGTTTACGACGTGCTCGTTGAGGATTACGACGGATATTCCGACAGCTATTCGGGCAGAACCTATATGGACGCGCCCGAGATAGACGGCACCATAAGCTTCACCACCGATAAGAGCTATTCGCCCGGCGATTTTGTGAAGGTTGAGGTCATAGGAGTAAACGATTACGACCTCATCGGCAGAGACATTTCATAAAATTTAAGTTGACAATCCGCTTCTTTTACTTTATAATAGCCACAATATGCAAAGCAACGGTTGGGAAAAGTAGCCGCCGCTCGGATATATCAGAGAGGGGAGCAGTTTGCTGAGAGCTTCCTTATATCTCGGCTGTGAAGTGCGCCCGACGGCTCGCGGGAGGAAATCGCAAGAGAGTATTTTCGCGCGTAAGGCTGCGTTAAAGCCGGGCTTAATTAACTTAAGCCGCTGAGTTATAAGCAGGAGTGGAACCGCGATTATCGCCTCCGCAGTCTTCGGACTGCGGAGTTTTTTATTTATCGGAGGATGCATGTTAAAACACATAAAAGAAGACATTGCCAGCGTTAAAGCGCGCGACCCGGCAGCCAAGAGCACTTTGCAGCTTTTGCTGCTCTATCCGGGGCTAAAGGCAATCAGAATGTACCGGAGAGCTCATTTCTTTCACAAGCACGGCTTTCAGTTTTTAGCTCGCTGGATTTCGCAGAGAGCCGTCAGAAAAACGGGCATAGAAATTCATCCGGGAGCGCGGATAGGCAAAAGATTTTTTATTGACCACGGCACCGGAGTGGTCATAGGCGAAACCTCGGTAATAGGCGACGACGTGCTGCTCTATCAGGGCGTCACGCTCGGAGGCACCGGCAAAGACAGCGGCAAACGCCACCCGACTCTCGGCAACGGAGTTATGGTCGGAGCGGGCGCGAAGGTGCTCGGCAACGTTACCATAGGCGACAATACCAAAATCGCCGCGGGAGCGGTCGTTATAACGGATATTCCGTCCGATTCAACCGCCGTGGGCGTGCCGGCAAAGGTGGTCAGAATAAACGGCGAAAGAATTGACGACCTTGACTGGATTCACATTCCCGACCCCGTTCAGCAGGAAATTGACAGGCTTGAAGAGCAGATAGAGGAGCTTAAAAAGCTCGTGAAAAAAGGAGAAGAATGAAATGAAGATTTTTAACACTCTCACGAGAGAGAAGCAGGAGTTTGTGCCCATAGAGCCCGGCAAAGTCAAAATATACGCCTGCGGCCCCACGGTTTATAATTACATTCATATCGGCAACGCAAGGCCGCTCTGCGTTTTTGACGTGCTGAGAAGATACTTTGAATACAAGGGCTACGACGTTACTTTCGTGCAGAATTTTACCGACATTGACGATAAAATCATTAAGCGCGCAAATGAAGAGGGCAAAACCTACGAAGAAATAAGCGAAAAATACATAAAGGAATTCTGGACGGACGCCGAGGGCCTCAATTTTAAGCCCGCTACCATTCATCCGAAAGCGACCGAAAACATCGACAAAATCATTGAGATAGTCAGCGGACTCATTGAGAGCGGCAACGCTTACGAGGTGGACGGCGACGTTTATTTCAGCACCAAGACCTTCCCCGAATACGGCAAGCTCTCTCATCAGCCTCTCGAAGACCTCGAGGCGGGCGCGAGAATAATGGTGGGCGACATAAAGAGAGACCCGATGGATTTCGCCCTCTGGAAGAGCGCAAAGCCCGGCGAGCCTTATTGGGATTCTCCCTGGGGCAAGGGCAGACCCGGCTGGCACATCGAATGCTCCGCGATGAATATCCGCTACCTCGGCGAGAGCATAGATATTCACTGCGGCGGGCTTGACCTCATTTTCCCGCATCACGAGAATGAAATTGCTCAGAGCGAATGCTTCACCGGCAAGCCTTTTGCAAATTACTGGATGCATAACGGCTACATCAACGTTGACAACGTGAAAATGTCAAAGTCGCTCGGCAATTTCTTCACCGTGCGCGACGTTGCGGAGAAATACGGCTATGAGCCGATAAGATACCTGCTCATTTCATCCTCTTACAGAAGCCCCATTAACTACAGCGCGGATATAATCGAGCAATGCAAATCCGCTCTCACAAGGCTTTACAACTGCCGCGACAATATTGATTTTGAGCTTAAGAACGCTCCGGACGGCGAGCTTAACGCGGCTGTTAAAGAGAAGCTTGATTTAAGGCAAAAGCAGTTTGACGACGCGCTTGACGACGACCTCAACACGGCGGACGGCATTGCGGCGGTGTTTGACCTCGTTAGAGATATAAACACTCTCGTTCTCGGCAAGGGCGAAAGCAGGCAGACCGTTAAATACGCCGCAGACCTTTTTGACACTCTCACCGGTGTGCTCGGCATCGTTTACAACAGAAAAGAAGAAACGAGCGACGCCGATATCGACGCTCTTATCGAGCAGAGAACTCAGGCGAGAAAAGACAAAAACTGGGCTGAGGCTGACCGCATAAGAGACGAGCTTAAGGATATGGGAATAGTGCTTGAGGACACTCCGCAGGGAGTTAAATGGCACAGAGCATAAATAAATTTAAAACGCGGGGCGCGGGCTTAACGTCTGCGCCCTTCTTGTGAAACGAAAACCACGCGATAGTCGCGTGGTTCAAAAAAGGTTATACCGATGAAAAGAACCTCCGAAGAGTGTATAATAGGAAATGACCTGCCAGT
>CAJOLX010000077.1 GCA_905235625.1 uncultured Clostridia bacterium | reverse complement strand
GGTGTTTCAATCAAAGAAATTCTCGACCTTAACCCCGGCGTCACGCTCGCGGACGTTTTCGCCGAGGGCGACGTCGTCACGGTGCCTACCGACAACAGGCTCGTAAACATAAAGAAAACAGTCAAATCCTCGCGCATAGCCGCCATTCCCTTTGAAACGATAACTACTCGCGACTCTACCAAATACAGCGGATACAGGCTCGTAAGGCAGGAGGGCGTAAACGGCTCTCAGAGAATAATCACCACTAAAACTTACGTGAACGACGCGCTCGTTGACACTTACGTTACGAACGAGGTGGTCGTGCCCGCCGTTGAAGAAAGAGTAGTAATAGGCACAATGACCACTTACGGCGGCATTTACATAGGCCTCGCGTCGGACAGCGGCTTCCTTTGGCCCGCCCCGAGCTGCCATTATATCAGCTCGCCCTACGGCTGGAGAAGCACGGGCTGGCACAGCGGCGTTGACCTTTGCACCGGCAACGGCACCGCCGCGGGCACTCCCGTTATCGCCGCGAGAAGCGGAACGGTCGAAATAGTGCAGCATTCAAACTCCGGCTACGGCAACATGGTCGTCATAAACCACGGCGGCGGCTACAAAACGAGATACGCTCATATGCTCAACGGCTCGATAACCGTCAGAAACGGAGATTACGTGGAGGGCGGCAAAGCGATAGGCAAGGTCGGCTCCACCGGCAACTCCACCGGACCGCACCTGCATTTTGAGGTCATCTATAACGGCGAAACCCAAAACCCGGTGACTTACATTTCATAGCAATATTGCGGCAAAATCCGCGTTAAGCGAGAGCCGCCCGGATTTTGCACGCCGAAATGAATTGCGCCTGTCGGCGCATGAATTGACCTGCGGTCATGAATTGCCCTGCGCGCATGAATTGCCCTGCGGGGCATAAAGACGCAATTCAAATCACGGCGAAGCCAAATCATGCCGCAAAGCGGCAAATCATAAAAAACACAAGCTGAGATAAAGCGGCAGCAAAACGCCGTATATCTCAGCTTGTTTGCTTTCAAGCGCAGCACACATAAGCGCAATAAAAAAAGCTTTCTTATGACGGTCGGGTGTTCGGCGCGGCGATAACGGCGCCTCAAAATCCCGAAAAGGAAGGTTACACTTTCGTCGGCTGGGACGGGCAAATCCCCGAAACGATGCCCGCCGAAGATTTGGCATTCACCGCTGTTTGGGCGCTTAATCAATACACCTTAAGCTTCAATACCGACGGAGGAACGCCCGTTGACCCCGTAACGCTGGATTTCGGCGCGGCGATAACGGCGCCTCAAAATCCCGAAAAGGAAGGTTACACTTTCGTCGGGTGGAACAGGCAAATTCCCGAAACTATGCCTGCCGAAAACATGGTTTTCACGGCGCTTTACAGCGTCAATTCCTATGACTTGGTGCTTTACGATTCGGACGGCAGCGTAATCGGAAGAATTCCTTATAATTACGGCGACCCGATCGTTATGCCCGGCGGCGCGGCAAAGGCAAATTATGAATTTACAGGCTGGATAGGCGAGCTTCCGCCCGCGATGCCTGCTTTTAATCTTTCGCTTACGGCTTCCTGGCGCATGTGCTTAAAGTCCGGCACCGACGACGTTGCCGTTATATGCCCCGACCAAACTCCGTTTGTAAATTCGGATTCTTCACTCAGCAGCGGAGAGCTTCGGCTCATAACCGAAAAGCTGCCTTCCGCAAATGATAAAATACCCTCGGCATTCAACGCCCGCGAGGTGGGCGGAGACTGCTACGCCCTTTACAAAATCACCGTCGAGGACGCCGACGGAGCGACCGTTCAGCCTTACGGCGCTTACGTTACGGTCAAGGTGCCCGTTCCCGACGGAATGGACACGAGCAAAAACATTTTCATAATGCATTTCAAGGCGGACGGCTCCACCGAACGCATAACTATGGCGGACGGGCGCGTGTGGTTTGAAGACGGATATCTTTGCTTTACTACAAGCTCATTCTCCGAATTCGGATTTTACACCTCGGGCGCTCCGAGCATTTCAATAAAAGCGATTGAAAGGTATAACGGCAAAACCCTCGATTACCGCTCAACTCTGACCCTTTATGCCGACGCGCCTTACAGCCCAGATTCGTCAATCGTATGGTTTGTAAACGGCAAGCGGGCAGGCAGCGGCGATTCGCTGACAATAAAGGAAATGAAAGCTCCCGATTATACGATTGAAGCAAAAATAATCGAAGACGGCAGCGTGATTTTTGAGTCGCAGGCGGAAAAAATATCCGTTAACACCGGCTTTTTCGCAAGAATAGTTGCGCTGTTCAGAAGCATCTTCCGTAAGCTGCCCGTTATCGAGCAGATTTAAAAACCGACAATCCGTTTTGTGTGATATAAATTGTATTATCCCTTCGCGGGCGCGTTCCTGCGGAGGGATAATACTTTGCTGTTTTGCCGATATATAAATTGCCGCGCATCTCTGGCGCACAAAAACGGAACCGCAGGCAATCTGCGGTTCCGGTGGGAATTTTGATTTTATGATGTTTTTGTTTGGCTAAAGCAAATGCAGTTTGCACAAATTCATCAAAGCGAAGTGAAGATGTTGTCAGAGGGTTTTAAGGATTTGCTCTGCCTGCCGAAACGAAAATCAACTTTCAGCAATTTGCTCCCTTATTCTGTTTCTTATCATAACGGTTGCGGTAAAAGTTTTTTTATCTCTATCGTAATCCCAAGACATGTCGCCGTCATATTTTGC
Source organism: uncultured Clostridia bacterium (assembly GCA_905235625.1). Taxonomy (GTDB): domain Bacteria; phylum Bacillota; class Clostridia; order Oscillospirales; family Acutalibacteraceae; genus CAG-177. The sequence goes on along the minus strand of CAJOLX010000077.1, from coordinate 2,818 downwards.
GGCAGCCTTTTTGACGTTTTTAATTCCTATGTTGTGTATTGAGGCGTTTGATTTCGTTGTTATCAATTTTTCGCCGCGGGCATTCGGCGCATTATCGCAGCTGTTTGAAATGATAATCACATCATAAGAATTCACACAATTTGTTTTGAACGAAATGAACTTTTGCAGCGATTTTTCAGAAGCTTCAACAGCATTGTCAAGAAGATTTCCGAGTATTGACACCAGGTCATAATCATCAATGCATTTGAGATTTGTTGCTCTTACGTCGTAATTAAAGGATATGTTTTTTAAATCGCATTCGGTCGTATATTTGTTTATTATCACGTCCAGCGCTTTGTTTCCGCTTCTGCTGATGCTGTTATATGATTTCAGGCTTTCGGACATTTCGTCTATGTATGAGTCGATGGTTTCGTCCTTGTTAAGATTTTTAATTATTGCAAGGTGATTCTTTGCGTCATGCGCATAAGACAGCAGCTGTTCATCCTGTCTTTCAAGAATTTCGTAGTATGTTTTTTCGGTTTCCAAGCGGGAAATTTCGCTCTGCGCGGAGAGTATTCGATTTACCTTTTGAACGTTGCGCTGATAAGTTATAAAAAGAATGATCGTTGCTCCGAATAATAAAATGCCTACCGCCGACAAAACAATCTGACTTGCGGATGATAAAGAATTTTCAAGGCATATTTTCCAAAACACCAGCAAAGCGGCAATAACGGAAAACGGATAAATGTAAAGGCTCAGAGGGAAGCGTACTTTTTCTTTATCACTTCCGATAAAACGTATGATCGCCAGGCACAAAATGAAATATAACGCCTTGCTGACCGTGCCTTCAATTATCAGCAGCGAAGTGTTGCTGTTATAATCGTTTATGTTTACTTTGAAAATCGCAGAAAGCAAAACGATAGTAACAAATTCAAGGGCGGTTGAAAAAATATCAAGCGTTATTGAGTAAAAAATCGCCTTGACCGGTGAAATGCGAAAAAAGGCAAGGGCAAAAATAACGTTTATTACAGCAAAATATATCCCGTTAACAACAATGTTGTTTGAAAGAAAAACATTGACTGCAACGGCGCTTTCAAACAATAAAGTTCCGAAAAACAAGCACGAAAAAACAGAGTGCTTACTGTCGAATATATGAGAAAAAACAATATATGAAATAAGCAGCTCGGTAAAACTTACCAATGCAAGAAAAATGTAATCAATCATGTCGATTACCTCTTTTGAAGATACAAAAACCAAAACTTGCGAAAGTCAGACTGCCTTCGCGGAGCAATGGAGATTCTCGTGCCGTCAAGTAAAATCAATTCATTGTATTTGTATAGACTCACATAATGCAGATTAACCAAAAACGATTTATGCACCCTGTAAAAGAACGAGTTTGAAATCGTGTCGCACCAATAAGAGAAAGGCTGTTTTGTGACGTAAGTGCCGTTAACCGTTATTATTTGCGTCTTCCTGTTTTCATATTTTATATACTCGATATCATCAACAACAACTCTTAAAGATTGCTTGCCGTCGTCAGCAAAAACGTCAACATAAGATTCGCTTATAAATTCCATTGCTTTATCCAGCCCGGAATAAAGCCTTTCCGGATCAAAAGGTTTATCAAAATAGCGAAACGCTTGTAAATCCATTGCGTTGTCAATGTATCCGTTATATGAAGTTATAAAGAAGATAACAGCTCTTTTGTTGCGGTCTTTAAGCGCTTTTGCAACGGATATGCCGTTGTACGGCTCCATTTGAATATCCAAAAAAATCAAATCAAACACGCTGTCGCTGTCCATAATTTCTTTCGGGTCGGTTAAAGCGGTAACGGTATATGTTGAATATAAGTGATCTGCCATGTATTTTTTAACAGCGCCTTTAAGCTCTTCAACATATTCCTGCTCGTCGTCGCATATAAGAATCCGCATAATGTCACCTGCCCGATATTAAAGCTTTTGCCGCAAGAACATTTTAACAATTAGCATAAGCAAAGTCAATCTCAAAATTCAAAGGGATGAACAAAAAAGCAGCAGGCTGTGAAAATCAAAGCCCGCTGTTTTTAAGCTCATATTAAAAAAGATTGTCTATGTAGAAATTCAACAGCTTAATGATTCCCTGTTGCTTATCGTTTGGCAAAGCCTTGATCAGGCTGTTGATTTCATCCGTTTCTTTTGACGGGGTGCCTATCAGGTAGTAATCGGGAGTGTTGCCCATAGATTCACAGATTTTAAAAACACATTTCACCGTAGGTAAATACACCCCTCTTTCGATATTAGAGAGATGATTTTTAGATATTCCGAGTTTTTCTGCAAGTTTCTCTTGGCTTAATCCAAGAGATTTCCTTTGCTGCATTATTCTTATTCCAATCAACTTGTCAGGGCTGCTCATCTTAATCACCTCGAATAATTTTAGATTAAATTCGAGTGAATTAACAGGAAGTAAAACAGAATGGTTTTGCACAACTGTGAATAATTCAAAAAATATTTTAAAAGTTTTGAAATTATGTGAAAATCATTTTTGCACGATTTTATTGCAGTTTGACAGTTTTATTGTTTTTGCCGTGTCAAATTTGCTATCTTTTTGTTGAAAGGAGGGATAACAATGGCAATGAAAAAAGCTGCTGCAAAGGTCGCAAAACTTGTTGCGGAGAAATCTTTAAAAAGAGATGCCAACAGCACTACTTGCACCGGTATTTACCAGCCTAAAGCACCGGCGTCTCTGAGCAAATTCAAAAAAACAGATAAAATTGATAAGTAAGTTATCAAAACGTATCGCCGCCGGTCTTAAACACTCTTCAATAATTAAAGAAGACGATGTTGAGCTGTATGCGTATGGT
>CAJOLX010000076.1 GCA_905235625.1 uncultured Clostridia bacterium | reverse complement strand
CACCTGCTCAACACAGATCTCAAGCCATCGTTGCTGCTTAATATTCAGTTTGCACAAGGTTTTATTAAAAACTTTGTCTAACTTTTTGGGGTCACTTCACAATATCCGTTAAATCTAAAAAGCAGGGCACAAACTTTACAGTTTGCACCCTGCTGAAACTTCTTTATAAACTTTTTTCGTTTTGTTCTTCGCTTAAGATGCACGCCCCAAAGTCAAGCCGCTTTATTCTTCTTCGGCATTGGCCTTCGCCTCTTCTATAACCTTCTGAGCCACATTTTCGGGAGCGGTCTCATAGTGGTCAAACACAAAGGTGAAGTAGCCTCTGCCGATAGTAACGGAGCGGAGAACGGTGGCGAAGTCGCCCATTTCAGCCATGGGAACTTCTGCGTCGAGCTTCTGCATCTTGGGGTCTTCTTCGCTCTGACCCATGCCGAGCACTCTGCCGCGTCTCTTGGTGATATCGCCCATTATGTCGCCGAGATTGTCGCCGGGCATAAACGCTTCAAGCTTGCCGTAAGGCTCAAGAAGTTTGGGGCCTGCAAGAGGCATACCGTTCTTAAACGCAAGCTTTGCGGCGGTTTTGAACGCCATTTCGTTGGAGTCAACGGGGTGCGAAGAGCCGTCGTAAAGAACGGCTTTCATGCCGACCACGGGGTAACCGGCAAGCGGGCCCTTGAGGATGGCTTCGCGAAGGCCTTTTTCAACAGCGGGGAAGAAGTTTTTCGGCACGGAACCGCCGACAACTTCCTCGGCAAATTCAAAGTCTTCGCCGTCAAGCTTTTCAAATCTGATCCAAACGTCGCCGAACTGGCCGCTGCCGCCGGACTGCTTCTTGTGCCTGCCCTGAACGGACGCGGTTTTGCTGATGGTTTCTCTGTAAGCCACTTTGGGCACGGAGAGGTCAACCTCAACGTTGAATTTGTTTTTGAGCTTGGTAACAACGGAATCTATGTGCTGCTCGCCTATGCCGGAGAGTATCTGCTCGTGGGTTTCGGCGTTGGTTTCGAATGAAACGGTGGGGTCTTCTTCCGCAATTCTCGCGAGGCCTGCGGCAACCTTGTCTTCCTCGCCCTTCTTACGGGCTCTGATAGCCATTGAAAGGCAGGGGGTGGGATAGTTTACGCCGTCGAGGGTGAGCTCGGATTTGGGCGGGCAGAGAGTGTCGCCGGTCTTGAAGCCGCCGAGCTTTGTAACAACGCCTATGTCGCCTGCGGGGATGACCGCGGCGTCTTCCTGCTTGGAGCCCTTGAGGGTGAGCATTTTGCCCATCTTCTCCTGCTCGCCGGTGCGGCTGTTATAAGCGGGAATGTCGGCGGAAAGCTTGCCGGAAATGACCTTGAAGAAGGACATCTTGCCAACGAACGGGTCGGCTATGGTCTTGAAGCAGACAGCCGCCACGGGAGCGCTCTCGTCAACCTTGAGGTCGCCTTCGGCAGCCGCCGTTGCGTCGGGAGCGGAAGAAACTACGGTGTTGAGAATGAGCTCGACTGCGTCGGTATTGTAGCCGGAGCAGGCGAATACGGGGTAAATGTCGCCGTTCGCGATGCCCGCTTTAAGGCCTTTCGCGACATCTTCGGCGGTAAGGGGCTCTTCCATGAAGAATTTCTCCATGAGCTCTTCGTCTGCGGAAGCGACAGCCTCGGTGAACTCCGCTTTCATCTCTTCGATTGCGGGGTCGTCGGGCACGGCAACCTCGGTCGCCTTGCCGTTTGCGTATGAATAAGCCTTGCCGGTTGCAAAGTCAACGTATGAGGTGACGCTGTCGCCCTGAGTGAGGGGAACTACGACGGGGCACACTGCCGAGCCGTATTCCTCTTTAAGAGCGGCGAGGGTCGTCTGGAAATTGGTGTTTTCGGCGTCGCACCTGGTCACGGCAAACATCTTTGCTATGCCTCTGTCGGAAGCGGCTTTAAACGCTTTTTCGGCGCCTACATCTATGCCGGAGCCGGAGCCGAGAACTATGAGAACGCTCTCAGCGGCGCGAATTCCTTCGCTGACTCCGCCCGCGAAATCAAAAAGACCCGGGGTGTCAAGCAGGTTGATTTTGGTGTTGTTCCACTCAAATGCCGCCATGGCGGTGGCGATAGTCGCCTTGCGCCTTTTTTCTTCGGCATCAAAGTCAAGCACGGTGTTGCCGTCGGCAACTCTTCCGAGCCTGTCGGTTGCTTTCGCAAGGTACAGCATAGCCTCGGCAAGAGTGGTCTTGCCTCTGCCGCTGTGGCCGGCAACGGCTATGTTTCTGATGTCTTTAGCACTGTAAGCTTTCAAAAAACTTCCTCCCTTTATATTGCATAAATATCATATACTATCCGCAATAGATAAAAAAACTATAACACAAATAAATATTCATTTCAACGGTTTTTTATTATAATAATAAAAAATTAAAGCCCAAGCCGAAAAGCTTGGGCAATATTGATATTCATCGGCATGATTATTTAGCAATTTTGACTATCTTCCGCCTGCGGCTGCTCTTCTTCGGCTTTGTTTTCCGCCGGAGCGGCAACCGCCGCCGCAGCCTTCTTTTTGCTTTTTACTTTCTTTTGGGGCTTATAGCGGTTTTGCCACAGGTGCAAAACACCTTCGTCGTTAAGCGTCTTTATGATAACCACGGTTATGGGCAGAATAAAGATGCCGAGCACGCCGAACATCTGCGTGCCGAGATACATGCTCATAAGGGTTATTACCGGGTTCATGTCTATATTTGAAGAAAGTATCTTCGGCTCTATTATCTGCCTTACTACAAAAATGATCACGTAGATGATTATGAGCCCTATAAACATCAGCGGCTTGTGGGTGAGAAGGCTTATCACCGCCCACGGAATGAGCACGGTGCCCGTGCCGAACACGGGGAAAATGTCAAGCAAAGCGGTGCAAACGGCAATGACGGCAATGTATCCGCCTTTGTATATTCCCGCCCATTTGAGAATACTCAAGCCGAGCGACAACTCGCAGAATGTTATAAACAGAATTATGGAATAGGATTTGACCCATTTGCCCAAAACGTCAAAAATAATGTGCTTCGTGCGAACGAGAGTTTTTTCGTGCTCCTCAGAAAGGCTGCCCTTGATAAGGCCGGTAAGTTCCGAGTAGCCCGAGGTCATAAACACGCATGAAATTATCGCCACGAGCGTGCCGACGAGCAAAACGGGCACCCGCCTCGCGGTGCTGAGCAAGCCGTTTATAGGCGTTGCAAGCACGGAAAAATCAAATGACGAGCTGCTTTTAGCCGCAGCCGCAGCCGCTTCGTCCGATTCCTCGGCAAGGTTGAGTATGCTTGCCGTCATGCCGTCAATGGTGTTTCTGAGATAATTGCTGATGCTGCTCGGCAGGTGAATAAGCGCGCCGTCAATCCAGTTTCTCAGCCTTTCAATCAGCTCGGGTCCGCTTGAAAGCCTCTCTCTTATGTAATTGAAGAAATCAATAAATTCCGTTACAAGAGCGTAGCCTACGAGAGTTATCAGCGTGCCTATCGCGACAAGCACCAGCAGCACGAGCACGGTTGAAACGAGCTTCGGCCCGAGCGGCGTCTTTTTGGTTATGAATCTTATCGGCTTTTGCAAAATCATAGCCACAAAGAAGGCTACGATAAACGGAAAAAGCATCCAGAACGCATACTTTATGAATACGTAATAAAGAGCGATAAACAGCGCAAAATATGCGAATGAAATGAGAAACGAGCGCCTTTTTTCTGTTTTGTTCAATTTCACCCCATCCTAACTTCGCCGCACTGCAAAGGCTGCCCGCCGTTTGCCGGGCGCGGCTTATTATCGCGGATATTCTACCCTATTTTAAGCGCCTTTTCAATAAATACCGCTTATTTTTCATAAATTATTTATTTTTTCGGCAAATATGCGCCGTCCGTATTGACTTTGACGCGTTTTTTAAATAAAATTTTTATGTAAATATCCGCATTGGAGAAATGACTATGCCAGACAAAGTGCTTATCGCGATGAGCGGCGGCGTTGACAGCAGCGTGGCGGCGCTTCTTTGCCGCGAAGAGGGTTACGAGTGCGCCGGCTGCACGATGAAGCTTTATGAAAACGAAGACGCGGGCGTGCCCGCCGAGCACACCTGCTGCTCTCTGAGCGACATTGAAGACGCGCGCAGAGTGGCTTACGACCTTGATATGCCCTACTACGTTTTCAACTTCAGCGACGATTTCAGAGAAAAAATAATAGATAAATTCGTGCGCTCTTATCTTGCGGGCCTCACCCCCAACCCCTGCATTGACTGCAACGTTCACATGAAATTCGCAAAGCTCTATAAGCGCGCGGAGCAGCTCGGCTGCGAATACATAGCGACCGGCCACTATGCGAGAATTGAAAAGGGAGAAGACGGCTACGTGCTCAAAAAAGGCGTTGACGAGAGCAAAGACCAGAGCTACGTGCTTTGCTTTCTCACGCAGGAGCAGCTCGCCCACACGCTTTTTCCTTTGGGCTCTCTCACAAAATCCGAGGTCAGAGCTATCGCCGAAAAAAACGGCTTTATAAACGCCTCGAAGCCCGACAGCCAGGACATTTGCTTCGTGCCGGACAATGACTATGCGAAAGTGATAAGGGAATACACGGGCAAGGAGCCCGAGCCCGGCGATTTTATTTCTCCCGAGGGGGAAGTTTTAGGGCGTCACAAGGGCATAATCCACTACACGATAGGTCAGAGAAAAGGCCTCGGCGTCACCTTCGGCGAGCCGAAATACGTTTGCGAAATAAACCCCGAGCGCAACACGGTGACTCTCTCCGACAACGCCTCGCTTTTTAAAAAAGAGGTAAAAGTGAAAGACATAAACTGGATTTCGGGCAAAGCGCCCGAGGGAGAATTCAGATGCACGGCAAAAATACGCTACAACCAAAAGGACAAACCCGCCACTGTGTTTCCGAGCGGCAACTCGGCGCTCATAGTCTTTGACGAGCCGCAGAGAGCCGTGACACCCGGCCAGGCGGCGGTTATGTACAGCGGAGACACCGTGCTCGGCGGAGGAATTATAGAAAAAACGTCGTAGAGTTTCAGACTGCGGCGTTTTTCAGTGAAGAGAAAAAAAGAAAATGGGCTGTCGCCGAGTAAAATTTCATAAGGGGCTTACGCCATTTATATCGCCACACCCGGCACTGCGTGCCACCCTCTCCGTGCTTGGAGAGGGCCAAGAGGTGCGGCGGCTCCGAAAGCTACTGCGACGAAATTAAAGCTCGGCGGATAGGTAAAGCAGTCTTTTATTTCGATTACAAGTTTAATACAGTTTTAATCAAAAAACGGTTTTTATCATCTTGAAATTTCCTTGCTTACAGTTTGCTCTTGCCTAATCGAAAGGCATTAGCAAAAGGTATGCTGAGTGGTAGGGCTGG
>CAJOLX010000075.1 GCA_905235625.1 uncultured Clostridia bacterium | reverse complement strand
ATAGCCTGCACAGCGCGGGCGAAAGCTGAAATGGGAGCGTTGAACGCGTTGCAAACGGTGGCAAGCAAAATCTCTCTGCTCGGGAGCTTGGCAAGGCTGTCAATAGTTGCAAGATCGATAACGCCGCCCTCAAGATAACCGCTCTTGATGGTGAAATCCTTATGGGTGCTTGCAAACTTGGAAAGTATTCTTGCCGCTGCAGTGTGATCCTCGGGGCTGATGGCGATAGCCGTGGTGCCTTCGAGAACCTTCTCAAGGTCGTCAAGACCTGCCTGCTTTGCTGCGAGACCGAGAAGCGTGTTTTTAACTACGGAGTATTTAACGCCCGCTTCACGAAGCTCTTTACGAAGAGCGGTGTCGTCGGCAACGTTGATGCCCTTATAGTCAACAACTACGCCTGCGACTGAGTCTTTGAGCGACTCGGAGAGAGAAGCCACTATCTGCTTCTTTTGCTCTAAAACTTTCTCACTTGGCATATTGTCTGTTTCACCTCCATGTGAAATCTTTTGCAAATACTAAAGCCCTTTCCGCATTACCGGAAAGGGCGTAATTACCTTAAAAAGGTTTACGAATTCCTTTCTCGGCAGGCGGTGATAACCTTTATGCGAAAAGCACCTGCTGTCTTAAAAAAGAACAGTGTGATTATCTTAGCACGGAAATTGCTCCGTGTCAAGAGTTTTATTAAAAGCTCAGATAATTATTCGGCAACGCCGATCTTGTTGTAATTCACTCTTACGCCGGGGCCCATAGTGGTGGCGAGCACGCAGGAGCGGATATACTGACCCTTTGCGGCAGCGGGCTTTGCCTTGATTATGGCGTCAAGCAAAGTGTCAAAGTTTTCCTGAAGCTTCTCTGCGCCGAAGGAAACCTTGCCGATGGGGCAGTGGATGATGTTGGTCTTGTCAAGACGATACTCGATTTTACCTGCTTTTGCCTCGGTAACAGCCTTGGCAACGTCGGGGGTAACGGTACCCGCCTTGGGGCTGGGCATAAGTCCGCGGGGGCCGAGAACCTTACCTAAACGACCCACAAGACCCATCATGTTGGGCGCGGCGATACAAACGTCAAAATCCATGAAGCCTTCGCCCTGAATTCTTGCTACGAGATCCTCAGCGCCGACTACTTCAGCGCCTGCTGCGGCGGCTGCGTCAGCCTCGGGGCCTTTTGCAAAAACAGCTACTCTGACGTTACGGCCGGTGCCGTTGGGAAGCACGACAGCGCCGCGAACCTGCTGGTCAGCGTGGCGGGAGTCAACGCCCAGACGGATGTGAACCTCTACCGTTTCGTCAAACTTTGCGCTTGCGGTTTTAACAGCGAGCGCGAGCGCGTCTGCGGGATCATAGAGTGTTGCTCTGTCAACCAGCTTTGCGCTTTCGTTATATTTTTTACCATGTTTCATTTAATAATTCCTCCCAATCGTGTGGTTAATCGGATTTTTCCTCCCACAATTTGCAATCAGTCCGCTACGACTACGCCCATGCTGCGCGCAGTGCCGGCTATCATGCTCATAGCGGTTTCTATGGATGCGGCGTTAAGGTCTTTCATCTTGGTTTCAGCGATGGATCTGATCTGATCCTTGGTGATGGTAGCGACCTTAGTCTTGTTGGGCACACCCGAGCCGCTCTCGATGCCGCAGGCCTTCTTGATAAGAACGGCGGCAGGAGGAGTTTTGGTGATGAACGTGAAGGAATGGTCAGCATAGACCGTGATGACTACGGGGATGATAAGACCCATGTCATTCTTGGTGCGCTCGTTAAACTCTTTGGTGAACGCCATAATGTTAACACCCTGAGCGCCGAGCGCGGGACCTACGGGCGGAGCCGGAGTGGCTTTGCCGGCAGGAATCTGCAATTTGATAAAGCCGATAACTTTCTGTGCCATAAAAATAACCTCCATAAAATGTGGTGAATTGCGGAGCCTTACGCTCCTCCCACGAAGCCCGCCTTAAACGGCAGACTGCGCGAAACGCGCTGAATTTGAAAGGACCGAAATCCTCAAATTACCGTGATTATTCGGCAAGCTCAACCTGATCGAGCTCAAGCTCAACAACGGTTTCCTTGCCAAAGAGAGCGGAAACGACCACTTTGACCGAATTATTGTCAAGGTCAATTTCCTGCACAACGCCCGAAAAGCCGTCAAACATATCGTCAATGATATTGACTGTGTCTCCCACCTGATAGGAAACCTCAACGACCTTCTTCTCGACTCCGAGCCTGATAACTTCTTCGTCGGTAAGGGGTATTGCTTTGTTTTCCGGGCCTACAAAGCCCGTAACTCCTCTTGTGTTTCTGATGAGGAGCCATGTTTCGTCGCTCATTTTGGGGCGATTATCCTTGTCATACTCAACCGCTACTTTTACGAGCACGTAGCCGGGGAAGAGCTTGCGCTCAATCTCCTTTTTGGTCTCTGCGTCCTCTACGATTTCAACGGGTATCTTCACTTCGAGGATCTTATCCTGCATTTTGCGGTTTTCGGCAATTTTTTCTATATTGCTTTTAACCTTGTTTTCGTAACCCGAGTATGTGTGGATAACGTACCATCTTGTATCAACGGGCATTTTAAATCCTCCCGAATTAAGCGATGAAGAAATTGCGAAGAGAGATCATTCCCGCTTCCGCGACTTCCTGCGCGCCGCCCGAATTTGCAACCTTTTCGGCAGCAAGCTCAAGCAGAGAAATGCCTTTTGAGAGAAGGAAATCGACGCCGTAGATTGCGAGACCGCAAACTGCGACTGCGGCAAGAACCACGAGAGTGGATTTTGCGACCGTCTTTGCGTCGGGCCAAACTATCTTTTTAATTTCGCCCTTGAGGTCTTTAAACCACTTCTTTATGGCTCTGCCCGCCTTAACAAGCTTGTTGTCGCCGGATTTCTTTTCCTTTTTGTTCTGCTTCTTCTCGGCAGCGGCAACTTTCTCGGCAGCGGCGGAATTTTCTTTGTTAGCCATAAGGTTTACCTCCCGCTTACTTTGACTCTCTGTGAAGAGTGTGTTTTTTGCAGAAACGGCAGTACTTGTTCATTTCAAGCCTGTCCGGAGTGTTCTGCTTGTTTTTCATCGTGTTGTAATTACGCTGTTTGCATTCGGTGCAAGCCAGTGTTACCTTGACTCTTTTACCGTTAGCAGCCATTTGCGGCACCTCCGTTTTGGAATATTTGAGCCTCATCGGGCAGTTTATCAGGCAACAGCCCTAAGGCTCAGGCCTCCCTCTGCGTGATTTCAGGGCACAAAAAATAAACCCTTGAGCAGAGGTGGAATAATCTTACCACAAATTACACCCTGCGTCAAGGATTTTTTAATATTTTTTGCCTTTTTAGGCTTATTTAACTTTACTTTGCTTTAAACAGACCCGTCAGATAAGTATAAACAGCAAGCCGAGGCCGAAAAAGCTCATAAGCACGAGAGCGCCGAGGCCGAGGATGTTGAAAAACGTGAGCGCTCCGATCGTGACCTTTATGGGCATGGTGTTTTCCGCTTCGGAAATATCCTGCCATGAGAAGTAAACGCTCGTTCCGTCGCGGAAACAAGTGTCGGTGGGCATATTTTCTTTGCCCTCGGCGGCGCCGAATCCGCATTCTTCAAGCCCTTCGGCAAAGAGGGCGGCAAGCTCCTCGTTTTCGAAAGTTATAACTCCGGTCTGCCTGAGCTCGGACGCGGGCTCCTGCACCAAAAGGTGGCCGGGCTTAAACCCCGAGCTCCACCAGGTGTGCTCGTAGGGCGTAGTGTAAAGTCTCTGATAATCGCCGTTGTGAAGAGCATCGTGATAGAGCGACATCTGCATATAAGGCCTGTCCGAGCCGGAGACGGCGTCGTAGGTTGTGTAAACGGTGTCTTCTTCGTCGCTTTCTTCCTTATAGTAAATTCCGGCTTCCGCTCCGAAGAACGCAAGACCGTACTGCCCTTTCCAGAGCTGCACCATCCAATCCTTATCGTCATAATTGAAATGGACTCTCACGTAGTCGTATTCCAGCAAAACGTAAGGCGCAATGAGGTCGTACATCTTATTGTAGCCGAAATTGCCCTGCCAGGAATGCTGGTCAATGTAAAAATAGCTGTCTTTAATTCTGTACCTATAGCCGAGAACGTTGAGAGTTTCGATGAAAGCTGGCTCGTCCCCGTCTTCATTCGCGGAAGAATTTGCCGGCTGAGGCGCGGGGGTATCGGTCTCTTCGCCGCTGTCGGGAGCGTCCGTAACGATATCCTCCGGAACGTCGTCAAGAGCGAACGCGATGACGGCGGGCACGGCTGAAAACGCCATAATCGCCGCAAGCATCAGGGCTGTGATAAGTCGCGCTGTTTTTTTCATAACAGTCTTTCTCTCCTCGAATATTTATTGCAAGGCACATTTTAACAGAGGAAAACGAGATTGTCAACCGCGAAAAATTCTCTTGTCAGAATCTGAAATCTCTTCTGTCGGAGTTCTTTATATAATTAATATTTTCGCCCGCGATGGCTCTGACTTTTTCGTTGGGAATTTTTTTCAGCTCTTCCTCAATAACCTTGTATCCGAGCGCGCGGGTGTCTTCGCTCGCGTAGTCCTCAAGGTATTCGGTGAGGGTCATGAGAGCGTTGGGATGGCAGCAGTTAAGTATCTGACCGCTCTTGCAAAGGCTCATAAATCTGTCGCCCGTTCTGCCCTCTCTGTAGCACGCCGTGCAGAAGGAAGGAATGTGACCGCACTGCATGAGCCAGTTGACCACTTCGTCGAGCGAACGCTGGTCGGAAACGTCAAACTGCTCCGAATCGTGGGGTCTTTCTTTTTCGGTGTATCCGCCCACGGAGGTGCGGGACGCTCCGCTTATCTGGGATATGCCGAGCTCAAGCGCTTCGCCTCTTACTTTTTCGCCCTCTCTTGTGGAAATTATCATGCCCGTGTAAGGCACGGCGATGCGGATGCAGGCGATTATCTTTTTAAACAGCTCGTCGGAAAGGCTGTTGTCAAACACGTTGGGGTCAATGTCGTCCGCATGCTTCACTCTCGGCACGCTTATGGTGTGGGGGCCTACGCCCTGCACCGCTTCAAGATGCTCCGCGTGCATGAGCAGGCCGGCGAATTCGTAATCGTAGCCCTCAAGGCCGAACAGCACGCCGAGGCCCACGTCGTCTATGCCGCCCTGCATCGCTCTGTCCATAGCTTCGGTGTGATAATCATAATCGTGCTTCGGGCCCGTGGGATGCAGCTCAAGATAGCTCTTTTTGTTGTAGGTTTCCTGGAAGAGGATGTAGGTGCCTATGCCCGCGTCCTTGAGCTTTTTGTAATTTTCAACCGTTGTGGCGGCGATGTTTACGTTTACCCTGCGAATATCGCCGTTTTTGTGATGCACGGAATATATCGTTTCGATTATTCGATGGGATTGTTAACGGGGTCTTCGCCCGCCTCTATCGCAAGGCGCTTGTGGCCCATATCCTGAAGAGCGATAACTTCGTTTCTGATTTCTTCCTGAGTGAGCTTTTTGCGGGCAATGTGCTTATTCTTCATGTGATAGGGGCAGTAAACGCAGCCGTTCACGCAGTAATTTGAGAGATAGAGCGGAGCGAACATAACGATTCTGTTGCCGTAAAAAGCGAGCTTTATCTGCTTGGCGAGCTCATACATTTTTTCAACCTTCTCGGGAATGTCGCAGGCGAGAAGCACGCTCGCTTCTCTGTGAGAGAGCCCTGCGCAGGTGTAGCCCTTGCCGCTGAGCCTCGGAGTTGCCTTTTCGAAAATGGAGTCGATAAGCGCTTCGTTGTGCTTATTTTCCTGAGCGTATTTGAGAGTTTCGAGGATTTCCTCGTGATTTATAAACTCTTCCGCTTTCATTGAATATTTGTCATACTTTGCCATTGAAATCACCGTTTTCCTTTTGCTTGTCTTATATTATATTACATTTATAGTGATATTCCGCTTTTGCGGATTTATTCTTTTTTAATTTCTTCGTAGTCTCCGCGCTCGGAAGAAATCTCAAATCCGATGCTGTTCATCCTGCGCTCAAGGCAGCCGACGCACTGAGCGGATTCGTCGCCCGTGCAAATCTTGCCGTCGTAAAGAGCGTATTTTTTTCTTACTCTCACGGGCGAGAGATTGGGCATCACTACGTTCGCTCCCGCCTTAACGCCCTTTTCCCTGCCGAGCGGGTCAATGGTGCCCAGAGCCGTGGTGGAGGGCAGCAGCAGGTTGGGCTTTATCAGCCGAAGGAGCGACAGCAGATAAAGAGTCTGCCCGCAAGATCCGCTTTTTTCATTGCCGAGAGGGGTGTCCTTCTGCGGTATGAACGGGCCTATTCCGCACATTTCCGGCGAAAAAGTTTCGATGAACTTGAGGTCTTTCGCGAGAGCTGCGGCAGTCTGACCCGGAGAGCCTACCATAAATCCGCAGCCCGTCTGATAGCCGAGGCTCTTTAAATCCTTAAGGCATCTCATTCTGTTTTCAAACTTCATATCGGGGTGAAGGCTCGCGTAGTGCGCCTCGTCCGCGGTTTCGTGCCTTAAAAGGTATCTGTCCGCTCCCGCTTCTTTCATCCTGCGGTATTCCTCATAAGAAAACTCGCCGAGAGAAAGGGTGACGGCGCAGTCCGAAAATCTTGATTTGATTTCTTTTACGAGCCCGCATATCTCATCGCAGTCAAGCGCGCCCTCGCCGCTTTGCAGCACGAAGGTGCGAAAGCCGTAGCCGTGGCCCTGACGGCAGCACTCGAGAATTTCGTCAAAAGTGAGCCTGTATCTGTCGCAATTGCCGTTTGAGCGCCTTATGCCGCAGTAAAGGCAATTGTTGCGGCAGATATTGCTTATCTCAATCAGCCCTCTGACGTAGATTTTATTGCCGAAAATCTCTTTTCTCACCCTGTCCGCTTTTTCGGCGGCGTAGGCGGCTGTTTCGTCGCTTTGGGCAAGGATAAGCGCTTCGTATTCCTCAAGGCTCAGCGAATGAACGCTCTCAAGACGGTCTATGAGAGTGAATGCGTTTTCCATATCAGTCCAGAGACGAAAAAGCGGTTTTAACGCTTACTCCGCTTATGGAGCCGATTTTGCCCGCAAGCGCCGAAATAGTGTCCTGAGGGGCGTCGAGAGCAACGGAAACTATGCTTATTCCTCTCTCTTTGTAGGGAAGACCCATTCTGCCGATGATATAATCCGAATACTCGTGAAGCAGGGCGTTAAGCTCCTCCGCTTTTGACCTGTCGTCAAGAATTATTGCCATAACTGCCACTCTTTTTTCCATTGCTCATTCTCCTTTTCAAAAAAATAATGCCGCGTCACCCGAACGCGGCAAATAAACTTGCTGATTTCAGCCGCCTGCGCCCGCCGAAGCTCGGCTTTGCCTTGCCGCCGGCGCAAACTCGTTTGATTATTTGCCTTTCACTCGGGGATTTCGCCCCTGATGTCGGGTCACATTTCATCGGGGATTATACCACCGAGAAGGCGATTTTGTCAAGCCTGCCTTTGCTTAAAAAGCGGCGCTTCACTCGCCCGTCACAGCGGCAATTCCGTTTTCCGTTTCGCAGATATAAGACCTGTATTTATCGCGAAGAAGAGGATATTCTTTGAGATAAGCCTCAGCGACCTTTCTCTCGATTTCATCCTCATAATGGGGGTCAATAAGGGCGAAACAGCAGCCTTTAAAGCCCGCGCCCGCAAATCTGCCGCCGTAAATACCTTCCGTTTCGGTCATTATTTCATAAAGCTTTATCTGCTCCGGAGCGCCTGACTGCCAGTTTTCAACACTGCTTCTGCCGGATTCAAACGACAGCCTCCCGAATTCCTCTATATCTCCCTTGCGCCACGCCTCGGCGCCTTTTTCCGTTCTTTCAAACTCCGTGAACCAATGCTCGCACCGCTTTCTCCACGGCTCGGGCAGTCTGTCGGCATATTGACGGTAAACCTCGGGCGGCACCTGCCTTGCGGCGGTTTCGCCGAATTTGCCGTATTCCATGCCGGCGAAGGCTTTCAGAGCGTAAGCTCCGGCTCTGAGCTCGTCGGCTCTCATGTTATATTTCGAGCCCGTCAAATCGTGCTCAAGGCCGCTGAAAAACACGGCGATTTTATAAGGCTTCATTTCAGAGCTTTCGGGAATAAGCTCAAAGCTGTCGTCAAGAGTGTCAAGATAGAGAAGGCTGTTCTTTTTGCAAAGCACCTCGCAGCTCTGGTCAAGCTTGCCTATCGACACGCCCACGTAGTTTCTCTCGCTCTCGTATGAAGCGTCTATAAGCTCCCTCGGCGTGAGAGCAATGCCGTTCGCTCTGCAAAGAGCGGTAATGAACGCGAGCGTAACGGCGGCGGATGAGCTGAGCCCGCCTATGGGCAATTCGCCCTCTATCACGCCGCGAACGCCTTTTGTGAGAGCGTGTCTTTGCCCGAGATAAATCGCCGCTCCTCTGAGATAATCCGCCCAGTCGCCTTGCTTTTCTTTCGGCGCGGAATTTATATTCCACCCGACCGCTTTTGAAAACTGAAGAGAAACGAGCTCTGCGGAGCCGTCCTCTGTCGGCGAATAAGCGAAATAAATTCCTTTATTTATCGCAAGCCCCGTTATCTTGCCCAGATTATGGTCGGAATGAGCGCCTATCGGGCACACTCTGTAGGGCGAAAAGGAAACGCTTTCGGGCTCTTTGCCGTATATTTCAAAAAATTTTTCTTCACACTTCATATTTTGAGTTTACTTCTTGTTTTGCTCCGCGATTTCACGGCTCTGTTTCTCTATCTCCGCCTGTATGTCAAAGCCCTCGGTGCTTTCTTTTTTGAAAAGCACCCTCACCGTTAAGACTATAAGCTTAATGTCGAGCAGCAGAGAATAATTTTCGATATACATAAGGTCGAGCCTGAGCTTGTCGTAAGCCGTGGTGTTGTATTTGCCGAAAATCTGCGCGTATCCCGTGAGGCCGCCTTTGACCTTTAGCCTGTAAGCAAACTCCGGAATTTCAGCCATATATTTTTCAACGTGCTCCGTGCGCTCGGGTCTCGGGCCCACTATTGACATCTGCCCGATAAATATATTTATGATTTGCGGCAGCTCGTCAAGCCTTGTCGCTCTTATCACTCTGCCCACCTTCGTAATTCTCGGGTCGTTGCCCGTGGCGGGTATGGACACTCCCTGCGCCTCGGCGTTCACTATCATGCTGCGGAATTTGATGATTTTAAACTTATTGCCGTCTTTCGTCACCCTTTCCTGAGTGTAGAAAACGGGGCCTCCGTCCTCGATTTTTATCGCTATGGCGATTATCAGCATAAGAGGCGAAAGCACAACGAGGGCGATGAATGAGAGGATAATATCAAACAGCCTTTTGAAAAATCTTTCGGCGGGATTCAGCCCGAAAGAATTGACAAGCATGAGCGGAGTGTCAAAAAGAGTTATCTCGTGAGCTCCCCTTGTGATAATATCCGATATTTTCGGCACGACGTAGGTTATGATATTTTGCCCGAAGCAATATTTCAGAATGTCGTTTCTTATGCCCGACGGCACGTCGTTTATTATGACGGCGTCGTGCCTGCTTATTATTTCTTTTATCTTTTCGGAGTCTTCGTTTGCCGACACAACGGTGTTTACGGCGTATTTGTCGCGCCTTTTATCCATTTTGATTTTAAGGCTCAGAGCGCTCTCATTGCCGTAAATCATCACCATGTTTTTGGGCGAATACATCTCGTGATACATGAGTGTGTAAAGATAGCTCAGGCAAAAGCACGAAACAAAATCGATCGCCGTTAAAGCAAGCATCGGCCACACGCTTATGAGCTTGTTTGCGATAAGGCAAAGCTGAAAATACGTGATGAAATTCACCATGAGCGCCGCTATGACCTGAGAGGTGAAAACGTCGGTGAATTTGAGCTGCCCGAACTTAAACCCGTCGCAAAGGTAAAGCGCAAAAATCAAAAGCACGGCATACACCATCATCAGCGCGAACTTGCCCGCGCCGTGATAGTGCGGAAAGTTTGCGGCGCTGTAATAATGATGCCACATAAAATAAAATTCAACTGTGAGAACGGCAACCTGAAAAACGGTTTCAATTTTTCTTATCAAATCCTTGAATTCGGATTTGTTCGGCGCGCTTTTCAATGCTTTTCACTCCCGAAAGCCCCGCTTCGAAGGCGAAATCAAATCGCCGGGGCGTTTAATAAGGTAGCTGACTTATCATCATACATTTTATTCGGAGCCGACCGGCTTAAATCAAACTGATCCTCCGTATAAACCGAAAAAGTAATAACTTCATAAATAACCAATATACAGTATAGTATATCATTCGGCAAAAATCAATGAAATATTGCAAAGCCTTGATTTTAAAACCAAATAAAAGCAAAGCCCGCCGGCGGCATTTTACGCGCGAACGGCGGGCTGTTTTGCTCTGTTTTGTTAAAATGACAAAATGGGCGCGATAATATGATAAAAAACGCCGCATAGCAAGTGAAAAAGCCGCCCTGAAGGACGGCTTTGCGTTTAAAAAGGGAGTTAATCACACCCTGAAAACTGAACAAGGAGCGAATGATGGGAAAGTAACTTGAAACGAGAAAGGAGAGAAAAGGTCAAGCCCTCGACCTATTAGTATTGCC
>CAJOLX010000074.1 GCA_905235625.1 uncultured Clostridia bacterium | reverse complement strand
GGGAATGTCCGTGTTGCCGGAGAGCTTAATGAGGGAGCCGCCGAAGAAGTTGCCCACGCCAACGCCGAAGGTGGTGAGCGCAAGGCCCGTTACGTTTTGATTTGCTCTGAGCGTAACGGTTAAAACGGCGTATATAAGCCCCATTATCGCAGAGCCTAATATCGAAGCCAAAAGGGTGATGATAACCGCAAGCGTTCCGTTAAACGCGGCGGTGTGCGTTTCGTAGGTGAACGCTCCGATAACTCCGCATATGCCGCCAACGTACATAACGCCCGCGGTGCCGAGGTTTAAGTGACCGCTCTTTTCGGTGATTATTTCACCGGTAGAGCCGTAAAGCAGGGGAATAGCCTGCATTATCGCGCGCTGAATAAAAGCCGAAATCATGAGCCTTCACCCTCCTTTTCAACGCTTTGAGGCTCCGCAGCCGGAGCGGGCTTTGCCTTTTCGCGGAATTTTATCTTGTAGTTAATAAAGAATTCGCAGCCTATTATGAAAAAGATGATTATTCCCGAAAGGATTTCGGAGAAGGAATCGTTTAGTGAAAAAGTTGTTGATATTTCGGTTGCGCCCTTATCGAGGAATACGAGCAGCAAAGAGGTGAGTATCATAAATATCGGGTTGAATTTCGCAAGCCACGAAACCATTATCGCCGTGAAGCCTCTGCCGTCGGCTGCGTTGCTTGAAACGGTGTGGTTTGCTCCCGCTACGAGCAGCAGGCCCGCAATGCCGCAGATAGCTCCCGAAAGCAGCATCGTGCGGATTATGACCTTCTTAACGTTGATGCCCGCGTATCTTGCCGTGTTTTCGCTCTCGCCCACAACCGCAAGCTCGTAGCCGTGCTTTGAATATTTGAGGTAAACGTACATAAATATCGTTATCGCAAGCACGACGAGCAGGTTAAACAGATATTTGTTGCCGCCTATCTGAGGCAGCCAGCCGGCGTGTGAGGAGGCGTTGATTATGCCGATTTTACCGCTGCCCTTCGGATTTGACCAGATAAAGGAGAAATACGAAAGAAGCTGAATTGCGATGTAGTTCATCATCAGGGTGAAAAGCGTTTCGTTTGTGTTCCACTTCGCTTTGAATATCGCGGGGATCACAGCCCACAAAGCGCCCGCGAGCATGCTCGTGATTATCATTACGGGGTAGAGTACGTAAGGCGAAACCTTGTCGCCCATAAGAATCATGCAGGAGGCTGTCGCAAGCCCTCCTATCAGCACCTGACCTTCCGCGCCTATGTTCCAGAATTTCATCTTGAAAGCGGGGGTCACGGCAAGTGAAATGCAAAGCAGCATCGCAAGGTCCTGAAGCAGGCTCCAGCGTCTTCTCGTGGTGCCGAAGGCGCCCACAAACATCGTTTTATACATTGCGAAGGGATTTTCGCCCGTCACGGTAACGATTATAATTCCGCAAACAACAAGCGCCGCCAAAACCGCCGCCAATCTTATGAGCCACGCTTTCCATAAAGGCATGGAATTGCGTTTTACAACGTGGAAAAGCGGCTCGTGCGCTTTTTTTGCTTTATCAGCCGACATTCCGTTCGCCTCCTTCCGCGTTTTTAGCCATGAGCAGACCTATCTGCTCTTTGGTCGCTGTCCTTGCGTCCACAAGGCCGGTAACGGAGCCGGAAGAGAGCACGAGGATTTTGTCGCAGAGCTCTATGAGCACGTCAAGGTCTTCGCCTACGAATAAAACTGCCGCGCCTTTTTCTTTCTGCTCGCTGAAAAGATTATATATAAGGAAAGAGGAGTTTATGTCAAGGCCTCTCACGGGGTAAGCCGCCATGAGCACGGTGGGGGAGGAAGCGATTTCTCTGCCGACAAGTATCTTTTGCACGTTGCCGCCAGAAAGCCTTCTTACGGGGGTGGATATGCCGGGCGTCACCACCTCAAGGTCGTCAACGACCTTTTTGGCGAGCTTTCTCGGCTCGTTCCTTTCGAGAAACATCGTTTTGCCCTTTTTGTAAGAGCGGAGCATCATGTTGTCTGTTAAGTCCATGTTGCCCACAAGGCCCATTCCGAGCCTGTCCTCCGGCACGAACGAGAGCCTAACGCCGAGGTCTCTTATCTGCCTTGGAGTTTTGCCCCTGAGCTCTTCGGGCACGCCCGTTTTGGGATTGTTATAGGTTATCTTGCCCGCGTTTATTTTTTGAAGGCCTGCGATAGCTTCAAGCAGCTCTTTTTGGCCGCTGCCCGCAATGCCCGCTATGCCGAGTATTTCGCCGCTGTAAGCGGTAAACGAAACGTTATCGAGCATTTTGACGCCTTCCTGATTTTCGCAGGTGAGCCCTTCAACGATAATTCTCTCTTTGGGGTCAACGGGGTCGGACCTGTCAATATCGAGGCTGATTTTTTTGCCCACCATCATTTCGGTTAGCTCTGTTTCGTTGGTTTCCTTCGTTACGAGCGTGCCTACGTATTCGCCCTTTCGCAGCACGGCGACCTTGTCGGAAATAGACATAACCTCATGCAGCTTGTGGGTGATGATGATTATTGACTTATCGTTTTCTTTCATCTTTCTGAGCACGCTGAACAGCCTGTCCGTTTCCTGCGGGGTGAGCACGGCAGTGGGCTCGTCAAGAATGAGAATATCGGCGCCTCTGTAAAGCGCCTTTACTATTTCGACCGTCTGCTTTTCGGACACCGACATTTCGTAAATCTTTTTGTTCGGGTCAATTTTAAAGCCGTATTCGTTGCAGATGGCTCTGATTTTTTCGGTGGATTTTTTCAGATTGTATCTTTCGCCGTCATCCATTCCGAGAATGATGTTTTCGGCGGCGGAAAACACGTCAACGAGCTTAAAATGCTGATGGATCATTCCTATTTTATGCTCGTATGAATCCTTGGGCGAGCGTATCACGGTTTCTTTGCCGTCAATGAATATCTGACCGTGGTCGGGGTAATAAATGCCGTAAATGATATTCATCAGCGTCGTTTTGCCGCTTCCGTTTTCGCCGAGGATAGAGAGTATTTCGCCTCTGTTCACTTTGAGGCAAATATCTTTGTTTGCCACTATTGAGCCGAAGGTCTTGGTGATGTTGCGCAGCTCTATCGCGGGTGCGGACATTGTCATCCTCCTCTAAAGCGGATTTTGCCGTATCGGTTAAAAAAAGGCACGAAAATCATTCATGCCCTTTTTGAGCCGATACGTTTGTTATAAAACAGAGGGCGGGGAAGTCCGAGCGAACTGCCCCGCCCACGTTATAAAATGTTTAAGCTTTCGTAATTAAATCAATATTCGGCGTTGAGAAGCTCGATGCCGTCTATCTGAATGTCGAAGTAAGGAGCCGAACGATATTCGCTCTCATGGAAGTAACCGTCGGCAACGGCTTCGGTGTCGGGAGTGTAATCGGGGTCGGTGTCAACGTCTGCAAGATGGGTATCAAGAGTTTTGCCGCCTACGGTGAAGGTAGAGGTGTCAAACACCTTGAGAGAGCCGTCTTCGAGCTTTGCCTGAGCCTCAATGATAGCTTCTTTGGTGCCTTCGGCGGCAACGTCATCGTTGATCTCGGTCAGCTGAACGGAACCGGTAGCGATGGTGCCGGTCCAGTCAGTGTCAATGGCTTCGCCGTTTTGAACCTGAGTGATGATGTATTCCATATAGGGAACCCAGTTTATCTTGGAAGAAATGATAAACGTGTTGGGAGCAACGCTCTTGGTTGAGCCGTTGTAGGAAACGTTGGGAACGCCCGCGTTCTCACAAGCGGTGGGGGAGCCCATTGAGTCGGCGTGCTGGCTGATAAGAACGCAGCCGCTCTCGATAAGCTTGGTTGCGGCTTCTTTCTCCATAGTCTCGTCATACCAAGAGCCGGTGAACTGAACGGACATGGTAGCGCTCTCGCAAATGCTGCGCGCGCCGAGGAAGAATGAGGTGTAGCCGGAAATAACTTCCGCATAGGTGTAAGCGCCGATGTAGCCGATTTTTGCTTCTTCGGGCTTAATCTTGCCTTCGTCTATCATCTCGTTGAGCTTAAGACCTGCGGCAATACCCGCAAGGTAACGGCCTTCGTAGATGGAAGCAAAGCAGTTGTGGAAGTTGTCAAGACCGGCGGTGTGAGCCTGCGTGCCGGTGGCGTGGCAGAACTGAACGTCGGGATACTCCTGGGCAGCCTGAATCATATAATCCTCATGGCCGAAGCTGTCGGCAAATACTATTGAGCATCCGCTGTCCGCAAGGTCGGCGGCGGTTTCATAGCACTCTTTGTCTTCGGGAATGTTGGTCTTGATTACGGGCTCTGCGCCGAGATTTGCGCAGGCTTCTTTTGCCGCTTCGATGAAGTTCTTGTCATAGGTCGAATTTTCATCGTGAAGGAAAATGAAGCCTACCTTGAGGCCTGAAGCGGGAGCCGCGCTCTCGGATTCACCCTCTGCCTGACTTTCTTTTTCAACCGACTTCGCTCCGCAAGCCGCAAGGCTCAGAACGAGAACGAGTGAAAGAATGACAGCAAGAATTTTTTTCATACTATTACCTCCGTAAAAATTAAGTATGTGTCAACCAAAGACGATCTGTCCGTCGTCAATGGATTTGATAACAGCAAGAGATTCAAGGCGATAGCCGGCGTCGCGCAGCTTTTTGCCTCCGTCCTGGAAACCTTTTTCAATGCAGATGCCTATTCCCTCAACGGTGGCTCCCGCCTGCTGAATGATGCCGATAAGCCCGCTTACGGCGCCGCCGTTCGCGAGAAAATCGTCGATTATGAGAATGCGGTCACCGGGCTGAATATATCGCTTTGAAATGCCTATCTGAGTGGTTACTCCTTTTGTGAAGGAAAACACCTCGCCGGCGTAAATGTCGTTGCCCACGTTTCTGTGGTTGCCTTTTTTGGCAAAAACAACAGGCACAGAAAAATATTGCGCAGTTATGCACGCTATTCCTATGCCCGATGCTTCTATTGTGACAATTTTATTGATGTTTGCATCGGCAAAAAGCCTCTTGAACTCTTTGCCTATTTCGCAGAGTAAGCCCACGTCTACCTGATGATTGAGAAACATATCGACTTTGACAATATCGCTGCCGACGATTTCGCCGTCTTTAAGGATTCTCTCTTCAAGCAGACGCATTGCGTAAATCACTCCATACAAAATTATGTGTTTATTATAAAACAGATTTATTCAAAAATCAATCTCAACTTATAATAAAAATCAAAATTGTTAGATTTCAACAAAGATTTTTTTAAAGACGTTCGGTGAGTTCAACTATCAGCGAATTTGATATGAGAAAGCCTTTCGGAGTGAAGGCAATAAACTCATCTGTCGCTCTCGCAAAACCGTTCTTTTCGAGAAAACGGGCGTATTCTTTGAAGCTCTCCGAAACGGCAACTCCGAATTTGCTTTTGAGCTCGCCGTAATGCAGCCCTTCCGTGAGCCTTAAAGCGAGCATAACGTATTCTTCCGCTCCGCCGCCGTCCGTGTCAAAAACGGGCTCTCCTCCGTTGAGGTAGGAGGCGAGATCGCGAGGGAAATAATACCTTTTGCCGTTTAAAAACGAGTGCGCCGCGGGGCCTATGCCGGCATATTCGCCGTATTGCCAATATTTCAAATTGTGCCTGCTCTCATAACCGGGCAGAGAGAAATTTGATATTTCATATTGCTCAAAGCCCGCCTCGGAAAGACTCTCGACCGTTTTAAGATACATGTCGCAAACGGCGTCTTCGTCGGGCAAATCGAGGGAGTCTCGCTTCTTATAGAACACGGTGCCTTCTTCGATTTTGAGCATGTAGGCGCTTACGTGCTTTGCTCCGCTGTTTACGCAGAAATCGAGGGTTTCGTCAAGGCTTTCGGCGGTCTGCCCGGGCACGCCGAGCATAACGTCGAGAGAAACGTTGTCAATCCCCGCCGAGCGTATTCTGCCG
>CAJOLX010000073.1 GCA_905235625.1 uncultured Clostridia bacterium | reverse complement strand
GCTCGCCATAACGATGGAAGAGGTTGACGAAGCGGCGCTCAAGGTTGAAGTAGGCGCGGAGAAGAAATCTCACAAGATGACCGAGCAGGCAAAGCGCCTCACCGCCTATCATGAGGCAGGTCACGCCGTATCGGCTTTCTATCTTGAAAACGCCGACCCGGTGCATCAGATTTCAATTATCCCAAGAGGTCTTGCGGGCGGCTACACGCTCCACAGACCTACGGAAGACAAGAGCTATATGTCAAAAAATCAGATGCTCGACGAGCTCGTGTGCCTTCTCGGCGGCAGAGTTGCCGAAAAGCTGATTATAGGCGATATTTCGACCGGCGCGTCAAACGACATTCAGAGATCCACCGAAATTGCGAGAAATATGGTCACGAAATACGGCATGAGCGATAAGCTCGGCCCCATCGCTTTCGGCAGCGACAATGACGAGGTGTTCCTCGGCAAGGATTACGGCCAGGTGAGGAATTATTCCGAAACCGTAGCGGCGCAGATAGATGAAGAAATCGAGAGGCTCGTGACCGAGGCTTACAACAAGACCACTGCTATTCTCACCGAGCACATTGATAAGCTGCACGCCGTTGCGCAAAGGCTGCTTAAAAAAGATAAGATTGAGGGCGCCGAGTTCTATGCGATAATGGAAGGCAAAGAGCTTGAAGAGGCTGCTACCGAAGAAGCTCCCGCCGAAGAAACCGCTCCGGAAGAGAAAGCTCCCGAAGCAGCGCCGGAAACCGAACAGCCCGAAGGCGGCGAAACGGCATCCTCAGCTCCGAGCCCCGAAACCGAATAAAAGCGAAAAAGGCTCAATATTTTAGTCGGGGTAAAATGAATTATTGAATTTATTGAAGCCCGAATTTATACGAAAAAAGCCCCTTATTTCCGCCGTAAACGGAGATAAGGGGTTTGATTTTTGCTTGCCGTTTTCAAAAGTCCGGTATGCTTTTAGGGTCGGGCTTTGCTATTGAAAACAAAAGGTCTTTCACTCTTGCGACGATTTCTCTCAAGTGACGGTAAAACACGTAGCCGTAGTTTGCGTTTTCGCTGTCGCAGGCAACGCCGTACGCTTTTATTCCCATTCTCCTCGCGAGAAAAACGGCTCTGTAAACGTGATATTTCTGCGTAACGATAATCATTCTGTCGGCGTTATAGATATTTTTTGCGTTATATGCCGAAGCGTAGGTGGAAAGCCCTTCGCTGTCGCAGACTATATCCGTCGGCTTAACGCCTCTTTCTTCGGCGTAATTTTTCATAACGTTCACTTCGTTATAGTAATCGCCCGAGCCGTCGCCCGTCATAAGCAAAACGCCGCACACGTTTTCGTCATAAAGCTCTATGGCTTTATCGAGCCTGTCTCTGAGAATGGGCTTCGGTTCGCCCGCGTAAACGGTGGAGCCCAAAACGGCAATGAAATCATATTCGCCGCCGAGCTCATCTTCCGAAACTATATAGGGCGATGAATATATCATGACAAAGGCGTTTGCGCCGATTATCATAATCAAAACGGCGCACAGAGCCGCCGTCAACACTTTAAGCAGTTTTTTCATAGCGCTTCCTTTCGGATTTCTTGTGATTTTTATAATAACTCACGAGCTATATTCTGTCAATATTTTGAAGAGTCTGTTGACAAAAAATACACTTTTAGTTAAAATTCTTAAAGGTGATGAAAATGTATAATCTCATTCTGACCGAGGGCAGCGCGAGGCGCGGAGAATTTAACACCGTTCACGGCACGTTTCAGACCCCCGCATTTATGAACGTTGCGACCTGCGGCGCGATAAAGGGCGGGCTCTCCTCGGAAGACCTTGAAAATATAAACTGTCAGGTGATGCTCTCAAACACTTATCATCTGCACGTAAGGCCCGGCGACGGGCTTATAAAGGAAATGGGCGGGCTTCATAAATTCACCGGTTGGAGCGGTCCCATACTTACCGACAGCGGCGGCTTCCAGGTGTTTTCGCTTGCAGGGCTTCGCAAGATAAAAGAAGAAGGCGTTTACTTTCAGTCTCACGTTGACGGCAGGCACATTTTTATGGGCCCCGAGCAGAGTATGCAGATTCAGTCAAATCTCGGTTCCACCATCGCCATGGCTTTTGACGAGTGCGTTGAAAATCCCGCCGAATACCGCTACGCAAAAGAATCCTGCGAGAGAACGGTAAGGTGGCTCAAAAGGTGCAAAGCAGAGATGCAAAGGCTCAATTCTTTGCCTTACACCGTTAATAAAAATCAGCTTCTTTTCGGCATAAATCAAGGCTGCACTTACGAAGATTTGCGCATAGAAAATATGAAACAGATTGCCGAGCTCGACCTTGACGGCTACGCCATAGGCGGGCTTGCGGTAGGCGAGCCCAAAGAGGAAATGTACAGAATAATCTCCGAGGTCGAGCCCTATATGCCGAAAGACAAAATAAGATATCTTATGGGAGTCGGCACCCCGGGCAATATCATAGAGGGAGTTTACAGAGGCGTTGATTTGTTTGACTGCGTTATGCCGAGCCGCAACGCGAGGCACGGCCACCTTTTCACGAGCGACGGCATAATAAACATAAACAACAAAAAGTATGAAAAAGACCCGCTGCCCATAGACCCCGAATGCTCCTGCCCGACCTGCTGCAAATTTTCGAGAGCTTATCTCAGGCATCTTTTCAAAGCGGGGGAAATGCTCGCAATGAGGCTTGCGGTCATTCATAACCTGTGGTTTTACAATAATCTGATGAGTGAAATCCGCTTGGCGCTTGACGAGGGCAGATACGAAGAATTCAGAAACGAAAACGTCGACAGGCTCGACAGAAGGATATAGAATATAAATGAGCATTTTTTTGCTTAAGGTATTGCATATTTATATTTTATAATATATAATTACTACAATATATATCGGAGGTTACGTAATGAATTTTATATTATTAAATGCGGCTAATCAGTCCGCCGGCACCGCATCGTCGGGAAGCTCTGTCGGAATGATACTCCTTATGGTTGCTCTTTTTGCCATCATGTATTTTATGATGATTCGTCCTCAGAAAAAGAAGCAGCAGGAAGACCAGACGATGAGAGATAGCGTTCAGGTCGGCGATGAAATCACCACCATCGGCGGCATTATCGGCAGAGTTGTCACCGTAAAAGAGGATTCTCTCATAATCGAAACCGGCGCCGACAGAAATAAAATGAAAATTGCCCGCTGGGCTGTTTCACAAAACAACACCGCAAACGAAAAGGCTGAGGCTGAAAGAGCCGCCGCCAAAGAGGCTGCCGAGGCTGAGAAAAAGGCAAAGCAGGAAGCTGCCGCCGCCGAAGGCAAAGCCAAGAGAAAGAAGACCAAGAAAAAAGACGACACGTTTGACGAATAAGGAGAGCTTATAATGGGTAAACTCAACCAAATCGACAATGCCGCCGCCGAAAAGGGCTCGGGCGTTAAAACACTTTGGCAGTTTGTTAAGTTCATTTTTGTAAGCCTTATCGCCATGATTGTTCAGTTCGCGCTGCTCAATCTGCTTCCGCTCATTCCGGCTATAAAAGACCTTTACAACGGTCAGGATTTCAGCTTTTGGGTATTCACCTCAACTGCCGCGGCGGGAGGTTTGGGCTACTTTATCGTTAACAACACCGCAAATATCGTTGCTCAGATAGTCGCTTTCTTTGTAAACAGAGAAAAGACCTTCAATTCGAGCGCAAACATCGCGGTCACCCTGCCCATTTACATTATTTTCACAATCGCTCTTATCTGCTTCTCCGCCTGGCTTAATCCCACTCTTAAAGACATTTTCGTGTCAAAGGGCTGGATGGGAGACGCTCTTGCGGCAAACGCAGCCACAATGATTTGCTCAGCGGTTCAGTTCTTCCTCTATTTCCCGGTTGATAAGATACTTTTCCGCAAGCCCAAAGAAGCAAAAGAAGAAGCCGAATAATATATTAATCCTGCCGCGGCTCTGCGCAGAGTTCGGCAGGTTTTTTTGATTAAACTTTATTTTAACAGGAGAGAATTTTTATGAAGAAATTAAGCCGCATGATTTCTCTGCTCCTTTGCGCTCTGCTTGCCGTTTCGGCATTTACCGCCTGCGGACGTCAAGACGGGGGCGAAACTCCGGAGCCGGAGAAAGCAGACAATTTCGAGCAGGAAGCTTTTGCTGTTGCCAACGCGCTTTCAATCGGGCTGAGATTTTTCGAGGACGAAACCGTGCTTGAAAATTCATCCGTTATGTGGAACACTCTCGGCTGGTACTGCTCCTATAAGAGCCTTAACGGCGGAGAGGACTATCTCACCCGCACTCAGGTAAACGCCCTTCAGCGTGTGCTCAGACCCGGCGCGTCAATCATCAGCCCGCCCGAAAACTGGGTCAAATACGGCTCGCTCGTCGTTGAAGAAAAAGACGGGCAGACTCTTTATTACTTCCCCGGTTTTGCCGATGATTTCAAAAGCATTACCGAAACCTTAAAGCCCGAGCTCTCTGTTGTTGACTCAACCTACGTAAAGGTCGTGCTTACAAACGAAGAGGGCGAGCCCGAGGAATACGTATTCGGCTTTGAAAAAATCGAGGATTCAACTTCCGATTTCCCATACGCTCTCTCATACGTAGAGCTGCCAGAGGTTCAAACCGCAATAGAGCCCGCTGCCGATTTTACGCTCCTTGACGTGAGAGAAGCCAATAAGCTCTCAAATCTGCTCAGCATTTACGGCACGGTCAAATGCCGCAGATTTTTTGCCGACGAAGAATATGCAGCTTCGGATTATTTCTATAAGAACGGTGAAATCTGCGAGCTGAGCCGTGACTTTGACGCAGAAGATCTCGGCTTTTTCGGATGCTACGGCGACCGCGATTTTTATCTTCGCTATTATGAAGACGGCTCGGAAGGGACTCATCTTTGCTCAAATCAGATAATTTCGCTTAATCCCGATGAGGTCGGTGAAATCGACCCTGATTTATTCGTTTCGCAATACATTGAATACGGCACGTTGGGCAATATTCAGGATAACGGCGAAACCTATACCTTCGAGCTTTACGTTGAATCGGGATTCAATGAATATGATGATGCTCCGATTTATTATGAAATCGACAAAGGCACTCTCGCTCTCAAAAAGATAACCATGTACAAGGGCGAGTCTTTCGAAAGTCGTATTGAATTCAATTACGGCAAAGAATTTGAAGATTACGGCTTGTTTGACGGATGGGACAGCCCCCTTCGCACCGTTAGGGTAACGGCGATTTATCACGACGAAAAGGGCGAAGAGATTTCCTTCACACAGAGCTTTGAAGTGCCGAAAAACATGGAGCTTTATCCCATTGCTCCTTACAGCCTTACCGAGCTTTATTTCAACAGGGAGCTTACCGAGCCCTACGTTTATTCCGACAGCCTCGGCGACTATACGGTTTATATTACCGACGCTATGGGATAATAATTCGACTGTACAAACGCTGAATAAAATCAAACCGGACGACGCTCAAAACGCCGTCCGGTTTTTGCTTGTTTATGCTACCTGTCTTCTCTGAAATACGAGAGGCCGAGGCTTGCGGGAGGAAGATTTTCTCTCTTCTTTCTTGTGCTCACTATCACGAGCACGAGTATGGTCACAACGTAGGGAGTCATCTTGAAAAGCTCCTGAGCGCCCATGGAAAGGCCGGGAATGTAATTGTGGACGATGAACAGTCCGCCGATACTGCAAAGCTCCAAGGGAAGATACCTTCTCACTTCCCCGTTTCCCATCAATATCAATCCGAACTTCCACGCATCCAGCAACATCAGACTTAAGGCAACTGTCATCCTCATGATCTGATCCGTTTCCGGATCACCGGTACGGTAGAAATAAGACATTCCGAAAGAAAAGACAAAGGCAATACCTATCATAACGATATGACTGAAAGAAAACTGCCCGTATCCGTAACCTTCCGGATAATATTCCTTCATTTTCCAGAAATAATCTTTCTTATCCATATATATATGAGTTTATATGGTAC
>CAJOLX010000072.1 GCA_905235625.1 uncultured Clostridia bacterium | reverse complement strand
CGGTCTCCTCATTGCGGTAGCGGAAGACCGTACCGAAGGTGCGGGTACCCTGATTGTTCTGCAGGTTCTCGATGCAGCCCCAGCCGGAGTTGTCAAAGACCATGATGTTGATCTTGATTCCTTCCTGAATGGCGGTGTACAGCTCGCTGTGAAGCATCACGAAGCTGCCGTCGCCCAGGAACGTGAAGACCTCACCTTCCGGCCAGGCCATCTTCACACCCACAGCCGCGCAGACTTCGTAACCCATGCAGGAGAAGCCGTATTCAACGTGATAGGAGCCGGGCAAGCTCGATCTCCAGAGTCTCTGAAGGCAGCCGGGAAGAGAGCCTGACGAGCCTACAGCTATTGCGTCGGGAGCAATGTGCTTGTTAATTTCGCCGAGAGCTCTCGTCTGAGAAAGAGCGTCGGGCAGGTCTATTGAATAAAGGCGGTCAACTTCGGCAGTGTAGCTGTCTTTAACCTCTTTGATTCTGCCGCCCCAAGCCGCTTTATAACCGCCGCCGAGGCATTCGTCTATCGCCTCGAGCGAAAGCTTCGCGTCTGCGATAACGGAAACGGAATCCATTTTGAACGCGTCAAACGGGCAAACGTTTATTGAGAGCATTTTAACGTCGGGATTTTGGAAGCCCCACTTTGAAGCGGTTGAAAAGTCGGTGAGCCTTGAGCCTACGGAAATGATGAGATCCGCCTCTTTCGCGAGGGCGTTCGCCGCGGCGCCGCCGGTAACGCCGATGCCGCCGAGGTTCATTGCGTTATCCCAGGGAATATTGCCCTTGCCCGCCTGGGTTTCGCCGATGGGTATGCCGTATTTCTCGGCAAAATCCTTCGCGGTATCCCACGCTTCGGAATAAGTTACGCCGCCGCCGACTATCATCAGGGGCTTTTCGGCGTTTTTGATCATTTCGGCAGCCGCTTCGGTTTCACGGCTGTTGGGGATTTTTCTGTCTATATACCAAACTCTCTTTTGAAGGAAATAATCGGGGTAGTCAAACGCTTCGCCCTCAACGTCCTGAGGCATGGCGAGGCAAACGGCGCCCGTTTCGGCGGGGTCGGTAAGCACGCGCATTGCGTTGAGGCAGGCGGTCATGAGCTGCTCGGGCCTTACCACTCTGTCCCAATATTTGCAAACGGCTTTGAAAGCGTCGTTTGAAGTGATTGAATAATTGTAGGTCTGCT
This sequence comes from uncultured Clostridia bacterium, assembly GCA_905235625.1. Lineage (GTDB taxonomy): Bacteria > Bacillota > Clostridia > Oscillospirales > Acutalibacteraceae > CAG-177. The sequence continues at coordinate 5,329 of CAJOLX010000072.1, read as the reverse complement.
CAATCTGCTGCAGCACGGGGTCGGGCTGACGGCAGGCGAAGGTGTCGCCGGGCAGCACGAGCAGAGGGATTCTGTTTGCGCTGGCGGTGCCGCAGGCGGTGACCATATTGAGAGCGCCGGGGCCTATGGATGACGTGCAGGCGATTATTTTGCGCCTTCTGTTTTGCTTTGCAAAAGCCATTGCGGAGTGAGCCATGCCCTGCTCGTTGTGGCCCTGATAAAATTTAAGGCTGTGGCCGCCCTGCTCGAGAGCCTGGCCGAGGCCTACCACGCAGCCGTGGCCGAATATGCCGAAAATGCCGTCGACGAATTTGGTTTCTTCGCCGTCAAAGCTGACATATTGATTATCAAGAAATTTCACAAGGGCCTGTGACATTGTAAGTTTCATTTTTCTTCCTCCGATTCAATTATTTCTCAGGCGGCCAGAAGTCTTTTTCTTTCTCCGGGTCGGTCACCCAAAGGTGCTCGTCGACGAAAGTGGGCGTGATGTAAGGGTTGCCTTCAAGATGCCTGATGCCCCAATAATACCACATGGCGTAGCCGGGAGCGGTGGTTTGCGGATGCGTTTCTTTGTTGCAGATAAAAACGGTTGAATTGTTGTGAGTCTTCGCCACCTCTTCGCCGAGCTCCGCAAAGCCGTAGCCGTTTTCGGGCAGGAATTTATAAAAATAAATTTCGGGCTGCTCGTGCCAGTGAGGCGGATAGCTCGACCACTTGCCGGGGAAGCCTATTACCTCGCCCATAACCATGTTGGAATAAGGCGCGGTGGTGTAGTCGATAACCGTTCTTACTATTCTCGTGGACGCCTCTCTCATCGTGCCGGCGCCTCTGTTTTCGTTTCTGCATTCCTCGGGAGCCCAGAGCTTTGAAGGGAACGTGTTTTCATTTTCCGTTCTCTGCACTATTATCTCGGACTCATCCGACGCGGTTATTTTGATTTCAACGTCATTTGGCACGTGAAGTATCCACGGGCAGTAATCAAAGCAGTTGGGCCTGTCGGCATTAACGGAATTACCCTCCCACTCAAAAGTCACTTTGCCGCTTATGAGCAGATAACCTCTCTCAAGATGAAGATTTTCCGTGAATGAATCGCCCGATTTCAGCTTGAGAATGCCGAAATCCATAAGGCTGTTAACCTGCTTGTCATCGATAGTTGTGATGGCATTGTAGCCGTAATCGAAACTCGCGGGGCCGGGTAAATGCTGTTTGACCATACGATCATCCCTTTCTTTATCACTCTAACGGCTCACTGTCGCCGTATTTTCTGACACATTCGCCCGGATAATCGGGCACGTAATCCGAAGACCTTACCATATAGGTTTCGACAACGCCGGGGTCGCTCTCTTTGACCTCGAGCACCCTGCCGCCTCTTAAGTCTTCATCGCAATAGCAATCGTAAGATATGCCGCCGTCGTAGGCGAGCTTTACGTTGCAGTAATCTCCCTCATAGTCGTTGATGTGGTCGTGACCGCAAACTATCGCCTTCACTTCTCCCCTCTCAACGACCGCGTTGAAGAGCCCCGAGTTAAACGGGCCGCAGCCGACGGACTCTCTTCTCGTGCCCTTGTAATAAGTCTGAGCGACGTTTTTATAAGGCACGATGAATTCGGGCAGAGGAATGTGAAAAGCCATGATGCCCGGAATTTTTTTGCCGGCGTATGCGTTAAGCTCATCGGATGAATTCCAATACCACATTATCTGGTCAAAGCGTATGGAATCATAGCGAGCGTAGGGGTAAAGCGGGTCGGGAAGATTGAAAAACCACGGGTCGGTTTTTAAGCCGAACTGCCTGATATAGTCGCCCATACCGTCGTGAGAATCGAGCCCCCACACGTTAAAGAGAATGTCGTCGCCGTTTTCGTTCGTGACAGGCAAAACGTAGTTGCCCGTGCCGGAAACGTCGTCGGGCCCCGTCTTTGACAGGCAGTATTCAAAGCTCTCGTAAACGGGCTCCTGCATTTCGTTTGTGAGCCCCCGCTCGTCGTCGTGATTGCCGAAAACGTGCGCCCACGGAATTTTTCTCTTTTCCATAGGCTCGGAAACGTCCGTGAGATATTCGCGCAGAGTGTCAACGTCGGTAACCGCAGTTCTCCAGCCGATGTCGCCGAGCAAAAGCACGAGGTCGGGCTTCACGTTTTCCACTATCGCGTCAATATCCCTCATCATGCGAAGGTCGTAATTTTTGATGCCGTGAAGGTCGGAAAACGCAAGAATGCGAAACTTGCCGTCTTTAAATTTAAGCGGCTTTTTGAGATAAAGATTTTCTTCAAGCCTCGTCAAAACGAACCGCCTCTTTCCGATAAAAAACGAGTCGTGATTTTTCACTTTAAAATAATATCAAAACTCGGCGGACAATTCAAGATTTACGCCGCATTTATTTTCATTTATTTTTAAAAATTTTCCGCAGGGAGCAAGTGTGAGTTTGCGCCCTGCGGTTTTTGATTTCGTTTTAATTGTCGGCGCCTTTATTGCGCTTTGCAAAAAGGATTATTTTTCTCAAAATCAATGCGATAATTATCGCAAAGCAAAGATACATAAGCAGCGTTTTGCAAACGGTCGCGGCGCTCGAAATTCTCACGAGAGAAGCGGAAAGGCTCTCGCCTTTAAGCATATTTATAACGCATATATTTTCGGTGTAATCGAGCAGCGCGAGCAAAACGGGCAGAGCGCAAAGAGGGCTCTTTTTGCCCGAGAGCAAATATATCAGCATTGTGAAAAAACAGCCGTAAGAGAGAGGATAAACAAAATCGAGAGGCAGCTGTTTTGAAAGATAAATTCCCCTGCCCTCAGCCGAAAGACAGCGCAAAAATTCCGAGGCGTCTTCAAATGAATAACCGAGTCTCATGTCAAAGCAGCGCAGGCCGCCCGCTTCGCTCTCGACAGCGGGGATGAGATATAAATTCATAACGCCGCAGATTACCGCAGTCAACACGCCGCAAATTATCACAGCCGTAATCAAACCTTTTCTCGATTTCACTTTGCCGCCTCCGGGGAAATTTTTCGCGATAATTTTATCACAAATCGCCGATTTATTCAATCAAATCGCAAGAATTTTAACCCTCTCTTCGCAATTTCGGACTTGGTCGGTGACTTGGTCGGTAACTTGGTCGGTCGGTGCTGAAATAAGTGCTTTGCGTTTCCTGATTTTTTGTCAAATTTTCATTGAATATTATTTCGATTAGTAATATAATATAAAAGTCCGGCAGAGCGCCGGATGAAGGGAACAAAAATAAAAATGAAACGGAGACGGTTTTTATGAAAAATTCATGTAGGCGCATTGCGGCGCTGATGCTTTGCATTATTATGCTTTTATCGCAGGCGATACCCTGTTTTGCAGCCGAAAGTGAAGAAATTTTGCCGCACATTGACATTCGCGGATTTATGAACGCCGACATTTACGAAGACATGAACGACCCTGAGAGCGAGCAGCTCTGGCCGCTCGACGTTAAGCGCATTCTCAAAGCGGCTGGCAGCTGCGTGCCGTCACTCGCGCAGTTTGCGGTTAATAAGGATTACGAAAAGCTGACGGAGTCAATCGTGCCTTATATTAACGAGCTTTTCCGCCCGCTCATGTGCGATAATTACGGCAATCCCATCGAAGAAAAAAGCGGAGCTTATCTTTACCGCCCCACCTATGACGAAGTTATGGAAAATCCGAAGCTCAGCTTTACTTACGACTGGAGAATTGACCCGTTCATTTCCGCCTCGAGGCTCAACGATTTTATCAATTATCTCACCGACGAGCTCGGATTCGGCAAGGTCATGATAGAGTGCCACAGCAACGGCGGCGTCGTGCTGCTTGCTTATTTTGCCCGCTACGGCGCGGAAAAGGTGAAAAGCTGCTGCTTCAGCGCCTCGGCGATTTACGGCGCGGGCTTTGCGGGCGAGCTTGTAAAGGGCAATCTGGTCGTTGACAGCGACGGGCTTATCGCCTACATGCTCTCGGCATTTGATAATTCTCAGCGCGAGGAGCTGTTGCGCGGGCTTATGGAAATCCTCGACAGAGCCGGCATCATAGCCGACCTTTCGGATTTTGTGAATTCCATAGTTGAAAGCTCGCACGATTATCTTTTCCAAAAAACGATATTGCCTGTTTTCGGCAACTGGCTCAACATCTGGGCGATGGTGCCGGACGATGACGTTGAAGCGGGCAAGGACTATATTTTCAACCGCCTTTTGGCAAACGACGGCAAAGACCACACCGAATTTTTGGCGAAAGCGGACGCTTTCACAAACGAGGTGCGCGCGCCGAGGGAGAGGCTGCTCAAAGAGGTCAACAGCAAGGCGAACGTTTACGTTTTCAGCTTTTACGGCTACACGGGCATTCCCATAACGACCGACTGGGCGGTAATGAGCGACGGCGTGCTGATGTCCGCCGACTCGTCATTCGGGGCAAGATTTTATTCGTCTGTAAGCGCGGATGAATTTGAACCCGGCCCCTACGTTTCGCCCGACGGCAAAGTGAACGGCGAAACGGCGCTCTTCCCCGACCAAACGTGGTATTTCAAATATTGCCGCCACTCGCTTCAAAATGAATTTCTTGACGAAATGGCGCAGACGTTGCTTTGCAGCGACGAGCAGGCAACAGTTGAAACTTATGAGCAATATCCGCAATTTCTGACCTATAACGGTCTTACGAGAACCATTGAGCCCGATAACGGCACCGCAATAATTCACCCCTATTTGATCCAAAGAGCGCAAAACCTCGCAAAAACCGTGTCGGAAAATATATTCTCAAAGGTTAAAAGTGCAATACAATAAAATAGGGCCGGTGGTGCTTTAATAAGGATTGCTATCAAAGAATAATTATATCCCCTGCGGCGAGTTTAATGGCATTAGACGGTTTTATCACCTTTCCCCTGAAAAATTTTGATAAATTTCAAAAAAATTTTCAAAAAGTTATTTACTCACGGCGGGGGATATGGTAGAATTTCAGGCAATCGGCGAGAGGGTGCGGACGGCAGCTTTCAGCGGCTCGGGCGGCTTGAGCCGAAAGGAATTTTTCGTTTTGAAAGGGTTGTTTAGAATGAAAAAGGCAGTTTCGATTTTGCTTGCGTTCGTTTTTGCGCTTGCTTGCGCAATGCCGGCTTTTGCGGGAGAGGGTGACAAATATAAATGCGGAGTTTGCAATTCTTCGTTTGAAACTGCAGAACAGCTTGACAATCATTATATTAAGTGTCACTCTTCTCAGCCGACAACTGCATATCTTGTTTGCCCTTATTGCGACAATATCTTTTCCGATGAAGATTCTTTCAACGACCATATCGTTATCCGCGCCGACCAGCAGAGAGCGTGTTCAGGAGATTTCAGCATAACTTCAATGCTTGAC
>CAJOLX010000071.1 GCA_905235625.1 uncultured Clostridia bacterium | reverse complement strand
ACACAGTTGTAAAAATTCTTTTGGAAAACAATACAGAGCTTCAATATGCTGTTAATGTAGAATTCTCTTTTGTGACCTGGTTAAAGAGTTTGTTTGAAATTCTTGTCAACGCAGTTTTAGGAAGGGAGGCTTTTAAGCTGTGATAAGAAAAGCCCTATCTGTTTTCTTTTGCTTTATGCTATTAGTTTCTATATCTATATTTCCCGTTGCTAAAGCAGAAAAAGTTTCCGAAATGACAACATCTGATTTTGCCGAACAGCTTGATAATTTTTTAATTGAAAACAGCGCATATGAAACATATGAAGCTGTTCCTGCAGATGACGAAGGGGGAGAACGCAGCATTTCATCAAATAGATTAATAGTATTCAATAACAGCAATGATTTATTTAAAAATGACTGCGGCGCAGTTTCTAAACTTGAAGGGTATAACGGAATGCATATTTTTCAGTATGAAACAGACGCTGATACAGAGTACGCTTATAGCTTTTACTCCTCCCAGCCCGATATAGAATATGTAGAATATGATAAAGTGCAGTTGATTGATGATCTGGTGCCAACACTGGATGAGACGGAACTTTTTTCAGAATCAAAAACTGTTTCTTCACTAAGCTATGGTGCTTCAAAAGTAAAATCTGCTGAAACTGTTTCAGCAATTAAATCAGCTAAGCTTACTAATACAACGGTTACTGTGGCTGTTATTGATACCGGAGTGGACGAGAATCACCCCTTTTTTAGGACGAGCACAGGAGGAAATCGTATTCTCCCTTCTGATAGACCAAAAGACAATCATCCATCAACTTTGATTGACAAATACTATCACGGAACACATGTTGCGGGCATTATTGTAGACAACACACCTGAAAACGTTAAAATACGATCTTACAATCATTTTTATTATCGGAGTTACACAGATGATGTTGTAACTTCAACGCTTGCTCTATATGGAGCAATAGATTTGGCCACTTCAAATAACGCAGATGTTATTAATATGAGCCTATGTGCTAATGGCAGTACGTCTTATTCAGTTCTAACAGCCGTCAACAATGCAATAAGCAAAGGAGTAATCGTTGTCACCGCTGCCGGCAATGATAATCAAGATGCTTCAAAGTATACTCCGGCTTGTATTGAATCATTAATTACTGTCGCAGCAACCGATTCGTCAAATAAGCCATGGTATACAAGCTCTAAAGTTGCCAGCAACTATGGAACAGTTGTTGATATAGCTGCTCCCGGAGTAGACATTTACAGTACTATGCCTAATAATTCCTATGCTTTTAAAACGGGAACATCAATGGCTACACCCTTTATTTCTGCTGCATGTGCAATATTAAAAACAGTTGACAAATCCATTAATTGTTCAAGGGCAAGTCAAATACTAACTGACACCTCAACAGTTCCATCCGGATGGAACAGGTCAAAATACGGTTCTGGAATAGTGAACTATTATTCCATGCTTAGCCATAAATCTGTTAGAATAGCTGAACCAACAATCCGTCTAAACTCAAATGGAAAATATACAATATCCTCAGATGCCGGTACTAATGCGAAATATTACTATACACTAGACGGAAGTGAACCTACAACTAATAGCAAATTGTATTCAAGCGCTTTTTCTGTTAATTACGGCAGCAAATCCATTAAAGCAATTGCAGTTGTAGGTCCGCTGAAAAGCAAGATCGCACAATATAATTTGATATCGTACTTTGATGAAAACATATATTATAAACAGACAGTTAAGCTTGATATACCCAAAAACTCAAAGGTTAGGTCTATTTATTCTGATAACGAGAAAATTGTCAGTGTTGTTGATCCTTATGAACCATCAGTTTATGGGGCAAAGAAGGGCTCAGCTACTGTAACAGTAAACTTTGACGATGGAAGAACATATATCTATAACATCACGGTTAATTACTCGTTTTGGCAATGGATAGTGAGACTGTTTTTCTTAGGGTTCTTATGGATGTAATGCCGGTTATATGATATTTAAGGTTTTCCGGGCGATCAATATCATTTTACAATGCGCAATTTTATCAACAGTCGAACGGTTGATTACAGAACAACGATTACATTTAAGGCTTCTGCACCCGACGAAGTGACAGTTGTTTGGTACAAGGACGGTCAAAGAGCCGGAGAAGGTGAAAAGTTTACCGTAAAGGACGCTAAAGAAGCGTTTACCGTGCAGGCGAAGATTATTGATGAATCGGGCAATACTCTGGATTCAACCGGAACCGAGCTTGTAAAAGTTAAAACCGATTTCTTCTCGAGAATCATCGCATTTTTCAGAATGATATTCAGAAGACTGCCTGTAATCGAGCAGTAAAACAAAAAAGTAAAGCAAAAGGGAACGCCGGGCAATCGCTCGGCGTTCCTCAATGACAAATGAAAAATAAGTGATAAAATATAAAAGTAAAAATACTATACAATATTTTTGCTTCGCTCTCTTCTTGTCTGCGCTTGCAAGGGTTTTTGTATTAAGATGAAGACGGTGTTTTCTCCGTCCGTAGACAGTGCTGTTGCACGGCAAGGACGGAAAAATGGTGAAAAACGAAAATACAAATAAACGAGTTATATATTTCGGAGCATAATAATACAGGGTGCGAGCTTTAATGTTCGCACCTTGCTTACTTATCTAAACAAAATTTTCGTTTTGTTCTTCGCTTAATACGGAAATCCTGTTATATTTCCGCAAAAAATTCTTCCGATATTTCGGCAAAATACTTTCCGTTTGAAGCGTCCGTCAGCTTTTCGGCAAAGGCGGGCGCTTTTTCTTTTTGAATGCGAAACGTCACTTTAACGCTGTCTTCAAATTCGGTGTTTTCGATTATTCCTCCGCTTTCGGGTATGAGAGAAGAGAGCTTGCCGTAAAACCCGTAGTCGCAGTTTACGCTGAGCCTCGCGCAAAGCGCTCTCGTTATTATTCCCGCGGCGGCGACTCCTATTGAGGCGGAGTGGGAATAGGCTCTCACAAGCCCGCCCGCGCCAAGCATAATTCCGCCGAAATATCTCGTAACGACCACGGCGCAGTCGGTTATCTCCGATTTTTCAAGCACGTCGAGCACGGGTATTCCCGCCGTGCCCTGCGGCTCTCCGTCGTCGGAAAAGCGCTTAACGTTGCCCTCTCTCAGGATGTAGGCGTAAACGTTGTGGGTCGCGTCCCAGTGCTTTTTGGAAATCTCCGCTATAAAATCGAGCGCCTCCTGCTGAGTCGTGACCGGCGCGGCGGCGGCTATGAAGCGGGATTTTTTAACGATATATTCGTCCGAAGCTCTCGCTCCGAGCGTTTTGTAGCTGTTCATTCGGTCACCTCCGCATAAAAGTAAAGCGGCGCAAAAAGATGCGCCGCTGAATTACTTTGCTTTTCAGCTTATTTACCGGAAAGGCCGAAACGCTTGTTGAACCTGTCAACACGTCCGCCGGTGTCAACCAGCTTCTGCTTGCCGGTGTAGAAAGGATGGCACTTTGAGCAGATATCAACTCTCATATTTTCTTTAGTGGAGCCCGTCTCAATAACGGCGCCGCATGCGCAGCGAACTTCGGTCTGCTTATAGTCGGGATGAATACCGTCTTTCATTTTGTTTCACCTCTTTCGAATGTCTCAATACAACGCATTAGATTGTATCATATAGCTTTTTAAATTGCAAGTGTTTTTTTAATACTCTCCAAATATTCCAGATCTTCCTTTGAAAGCTCCGCTTTCTCGAGCATATCCGGTCTTTTTATGAGCGTGCGGTAAAGGCTTTGCTGCCTTTTCCACTTTTCAATGTTTGCGTGGTGGCCCGAAATGAGCACGTCGGGCACCTGCCTTCCCTGCCACTCAAACGGCCTTGTGTATTGCGGATACTCGAGCAGGCCCGAATAATGGCTCTCGAGCATGAACGCTTCTTCGTTGGGTAAAACGCCCGGAAGCATTCTCGCAATGCAGTCCGCAATTATAAGCGCGGGCAGCTCGCCGCCCGTTAACACATAGTCGCCGACCGATATTTCTTCGTCAACCGTTTCCTCTATCACTCTTTCGTCAACGCCTTCGTAATGACCGCAGAGAATTGCGATATTGTCATATTCGAGCAGCTCGACCGCTTTTTGCTGAGTGAAGGGCTTGCCCTGAGGGGAGGTGTAAATGAGATGAGGCCTTGAGCCGATTTCTTTTGCGAGCGAATCAAAGCAGTCGTAAATAGGCTGCGCCTGCATTATCATACCCGTGCCGCCGCCGTAAGGGGCGTCGTCAACATTTCCGTGTTTGTTGAGGGTATAATCCCTTATGTTGCGGCAGTTTATCTGCACCAAACCCGCCGCCCGGGCTCTGCCGATAATGCTTTCGCTAAGCACCGTTTCGCACATATCCGGAAACAGGGTAAGAATGTCAATCCTCATCGTCAAAAATACCTTTCAGCGGCCTTATGGTCACTTCGCCCTTTTCAACATCCGTGTCTGTCACAACGGAGGGGATAGCCGGTATCAGATATTCGCCCTTGTCGTTTGTAACGTGCCACACGTCGTTGGCGCCCGTCTGACTTACGCCAGACAGCCTGCCGTAAACGATTTCGGGGTCGTCCGCGTCCTTAACAACGCAGTCAAGCAGCTCGGCTATGAAATATTTGCCGTCGGGCAGCTTCGCGTCGCTTCTCTTCATATAGAGAATTTTGCCTCGCAAAGCCTGCGCCTTTTCAACGGTGTCAATTCCGCTGAGCTTTAAAATGGCGACGTTGCCGTGAGGGCGCGCGGAAACAAGCCCTATCGGTTCGTTTCCGCAGGAGTCAAAATAGAGAGTTTTGAATCTCTTCACAAAATCGGGCGAATCGCACCACGGGTTGAGCCTCATTTCGCCGTGAACGCCGTGAGTGCCGGTGATTTCGCCGACCTCAAGATATTGCTTAATCAATTTCTACTATGGCTCTTTCGTTGTTGCGGGTAGCGGCGGCTCTCATTACCGTGCGGATAGCCTTGGCAATTTTGCCCTGCTTGCCTATCACTCTGCCCACGTCGTTTTCGGCAACGTGAAGGTGATAAACGATTGCGCCGTCCTCCTGAGTTTCGGTGGTCACGGAAACCGCGCCGGGGTCTTCAACAAGACCCTGAGCCATGCCTATAAGAAGCTGTTCCATAATTAAAGAATACCTTCCTTCTTAAGGAGAGCTTTTACGGTATCGGTGGGCTGAGCGCCGTTGCTGAGCCACTGCTTTGCCTTGTCGGCGTCTATCTTAGCCTCACTGGGGGTAACGGTGGGGTTGTAAGTACCGATTTCTTCGATAAATCTGCCGTCACGGGGATATCTTGAATCCGCTACAACTATACGATAGAAGGGTGATTTCTTTGCGCCCATGCGGCGAAGTCTGATTTTTACTGCCATTGTTTTTTCCTCCGAAAATAAAATTCTGCTTATATAAATGTATCGGCTCTGCCGTATTACATCCCGAATTGCGACATATCCATGCCGTTTGGCAAACGCATGCGCCCTTTGCGGTGACGCTTGCCCGATTTGCCGTTGAACTGCCTGAAGAGCTTTTGCATCTGCCTGTATTTGTTGAGCAACGAGTTAACGTCTTCAACGGTGAGGCCGCAGCCCGCGGCTATGCGCTTTTTGCGCGAAGCGTTTATAATGTCGGGCTTGCTTCTCTCTTTCGGCGTCATTGAGAGGATTATTGCCTGCATGCGGTCAAATTCCTTCTCGTCAACCTCTATATCCTTGGCTTTGTTCCCTATGCCGGGGAGCATGCCGAGCATATCCTGAATGGAACCCATTTTTTTTAGGTTTCTGAACTGGTCGAGCAGGTCGTTGAGATCGAATTTGTTTTGCATCATCTTCTTCTCAAGCTCTTCGGCCTTTTTCATATCGAGCGTTTGCTCCGCTTTTTCAATAAGGGAGAGCACGTCGCCCATGCCGAGTATTCTGTTCGCCATTCTGTCCGGATGGAAAACGTCCAGATTTTCGAGCTTTTCGCCCGTGCCCGCAAACTTTATCGGCTTGCCCGTTACGGCTCTTGCCGAAAGCGCGGCGCCGCCTCTGGTGTCGCCGTCAAGCTTTGTGAGAATGAGGCCGTCTATGCCGAGTGCGTCGTCAAAAGCCGTGGCTACGTTAACGGCGTCCTGACCGGTCATTGCGTCAACCACGAGAAGTATCTCGTGGGGCTTTGCCTGCGCCTTGATGTTTTTGAGCTCGTCCATGAGCTCTTCGTCAACGTGCAGACGGCCGGCGGTGTCTATGATAACGTAATCGTAGCCCTTGATTTTCGCTTCGTTTATGGCGGCGAGAGAAATTTCAACGGGGTCGCCCTGACCCATTTCAAAAACNNNNATTTCAAAAACGGGCACTCCAGCCTGCTCGCCGACGACCTGCAGCTGCTTGATTGCGGCGGGTCTGTAAACGTCGCACGCAACGAGCAGGGGACGGTGGTCTTCTTTTTTGAGCATGAGAGCGAGCTTTGCGCAGTGAGTCGTTTTACCGGAGCCCTGAAGGCCGCACATAAGCACCACTGTGGGCGGGTGAGCGGCGTAGGCGAGCCTCGAATTCGTGCCGCCCATAAGCTCAACAAGCTCTTCTCTTACTATCTTTATAACCATCTGCGAGGGGGTGAGGCTTTCCATCACCTTTTCGCCTATGGCTTTTTCGGTAACTTTATTGGTAAAATCCTTGGCGACCTTATAGTTAACGTCGGCCTCGAGCAGCGCCATGCGCACCTCTCTCATTGCGGAGCGAACGTCCGCTTCGTTGAGGCTTCCTTTTGCTCTCAGGCTCTTAAATGTTGCTTCAAGTCTGTCGGAAAGACCTTCAAATGCCAAAAGATTTCCCCCTTTCGCTAAGTGGGTGAACCGCTCAGGTTTCGAGCAGCGTCATTGCCTTCGTTTTTATGTTAAGGCTGAAGTCGTTGATTTCTTTTGAGAGCCCGTGCCTGAGGTTATATTCGGTTATCTTGTCGGAATAGTCGATGATATCCTTAAGACCTTCGCTCAGCTCCGCAAATCTCTTCGCAAGACCGAGGCGCTCTTCCATATCGAGCATCTGGCTTTCGGCTCTTTTGATAGCGTCTCTCACGCCCTGGCGGGTGATACCTTCGTTTTCCGCTATCTCGGAAAGAGAGAGGTCGTCGTAGTAGTAATATTCAAGAAAAGAGCGCTGTTTTTCGGTGAGCATATCGCCGTAAAAATCTATAAGCGCAGCCATATCGTAGTCTTTTGCCACGTCGGGACCCTCCTTTCCGTAAAAATGATGTCACCTGTAAAGCACAAAAACTTTACAGGTGGCAATTATACTATATAAGAACCGTCTTGTCAAGCGCAAATTTTGCCGCCGAAGGTATGAGTTATTCACATTTCGAGTGTGAAAACGTGGTGAAAACCCCTTTAATCGCAACTTGTAGTGTCGATTTCGGGCGTCTGACACAAAATATGCGCAGTTATTCACATTTTGCCCGTGAAAAAAGATTTTTTCGGGGCGCGTGTAAAGGCAGCATACTTTACAGGCTTATTTCAGCGTTACTATGGTAACTCCGTCTTCACCCTCGCCGTAAACGCCGAGTCTGCTCGATTTGACGTAAGGCGACGACCTGAGATAACGGGTGACGGCTCCCTTGAGCGCTCCGGTGCCCTTGCCGTGGATCACGGTGAATTCGTTAATGCCCGCGCGAAGGCTTCTGTCAATAAATCGGTCAAGCTCAAGCAGGCAGTCGTCAACCGTCATTCCCCTAACGTCGAGCCTCGTTTCGGCAGCCATATTTAATCTGCTTTCGCCGGTGAATTTATGGCTCTGAACGGTCTTTTTTTCGGATGAGGGAGAGTCGGCGAGCTTTAAGTCGCTCTCGTTGACTCTCGACCTTATCGAGCCCGTTATAACTTCAACGTTGCCGCGCTTGTCGGCGGGAGCGACCACGGTGGCGCTCTTGCCGAGGCTGCGGATTATAACGCTGTCGCCCTCTTTGACGTGTCTCGGCAAAACGTAATCTTCGTCGTCATCGGGCGAGATAACGGGGTCAACCGCGCTGTCTATCGCGCTCATGCTCTTCCTTACGGTCGATTTCGCGCGCCTCGCAAGCTCTGCCGCGTCCTTGGTGTTTGCCTGCTCTTTTTTGAGCTTGTCGAGCTCTTCCAAAAGGGCGTAAGCTTCTCTTTTTGCCTGCTCCACTATTTTTAGCGCCTGGCTCTTTGCCTTTTCAGCTTCCTTGTCGCGCAGTTCGTTTATTTCGGCTCGGCGTTTTTCCGCAAGCTCTTTTTCTTTTTTAGCCGCCGCCGACGCTTCCTGAGCCTCTTCGAGCTCTTTTTCGAGCTTCTTTCGGGTCAGGTCAAGCTTATCGACCACGTTTTCAAATTCTTTATTGTCGCTTGAAACGAGATTTCTCGCTCTTTCGATAACCGAGCTTTTGAGCCCGAGCTTTTCGCTGATTGACAGTGCGTTTGATTTGCCCGGCACGCCTATGAGCAGGCGGTAGGTGGGCCTTAAAGTGGCAACGTCAAACTCGCAGCATCCGTTTTCAACGCCGGGGGTTTCGAGCGCGTATGCCTTGAGCTCCGCATAGTGAGTGGTCGCAGCGATCTTTGCGCCCTGAGCGCTCAGCTGCTCCAAAATCGCCATTGCGAGAGCCGCGCCCTCAACGGGGTCGGTGCCTGCGCCGAGCTCGTCGAGCAGCACGAGGCTTTTGTCGCCCGCAACGTTCAGTATGCTTATTATATTGGTCATGTGCGCCGAGAAGGTCGAGAGCGACTGTTCTATTGACTGCTCGTCGCCTATGTCGGCTAAAATCTCATTAAAAACGGAAACCTCGCTTTGGTCGGCGGCAGGTATCATAAGGCCGCTCATTGCCATCATCGTGAGCAGACCTACCGTTTTGAGCGATATGGTTTTGCCGCCCGTGTTCGGGCCCGTTATAACGAGAGTGTCAAAATCCTTGCCGAGGTTAATGTCAACGGGCACCGCTTTTTTGGGGTCGAGCAGGGGGTGCCTCGCCTTCTTTAAATCTATCACTCCGCTGTCGTTGAGCACGGCGGGGCTCGCTTTTATGCTGTAAGCGTATTGCGCCTTGGCGAATATGAGATTTAATTCAACCGCGCAGGCGTAGCTGCTCTTTATGCTGTCGCAGAATTCGCCGCAGGAAGCGGAAAGCTCGCAGAGAATTCTTTCGATTTCTTCTTTTTCTTTTGCCTGAAGCACTCTTATCTCGTTGTTTGCCTCAACGACCGCCATGGGTTCAATGAAAACGGTCGCTCCGCTCGACGAGGTGTCGTGAACGAGGCCCGGCACGTTAGCTCTGTGCTCGCTTTTGACCGGCACGACGTATCTGCCGTTTCGCTGAGTCACTATGCCTTCCTGCAGATATTTTGAATAAGCGGAAGACCTCGTGAGCTTATCGAGCTTTTCGCGCACGTTTGATTCCTGAATGCGTATTTTGCGCCTGATATTCGCAAGCTCCGGCGAAGCGTTATCCGAAAATTCGTTTTCGGCGGTGATTGCCGAAAAGATTGCGCTCTCAAGATATTTATTGGGCGCGAGAGCGTTAAACAGAGTGTCGAGCCCGCATTCAACGCCTTCGTTTGAGCTTCTCCACTGGCTGAGCGAGCGTATCACTCTCAGCACTTCGCCTATGTCGAGCAGCTCTCTCGTGTTCAAAACGCTGCCCGCAGCGGCTCTGCTCAAGGCGTTGTTAACGTTTTTGAGCCCGCCGAAGGAAGGCCCGCCGAATCTCGCAAGCAGCATGTGAGCGTCAACGGTCTGCCGAAGCAGAGCGTTCGCAAGCTCGAGATTTGTTTCGGGCTTTATCGCAAGAGCGTCAAGACGCGCGTCTTCGCAGCCGGTGAATTCCGCCAGCCGCTCGAGCACTTTATCAAATTCGAGACATTTTGAATTTTTTTCAAAATCCGTCATTTTTACTCTCCCGCTTCGGCAAGCCCCTCCGAAATGCCGAGAATGACTATTCCGACAATTACCGACACAACGCAGGCGTACTGGCTTGCCTTCAGCTTTTCTTTAAGGAATATTCTTGAAAGAATTACGGAAACTATGCAATATGAAGCGACCATCGGGGCCGCGAGCATGGGCTTTCTCGCCATGGCGTAAACGTAAAATATCTGGCCGAATTCCTCGCAGCACGCCGCGGCTGCGTTCGATTTTTCGCTTTTCGCGAAAGGATTATATGCTTTTTTGGTTTTTGCGAGCAGGAAAATCCAGGCGATTATGCCTGCCGCCAAAAACGTTAAGCCGTAAAGAATGAGCACGTCCGTTTCGCTAAGACCGAGCCCCGTTTCTTCGTCGAGGATTATTCCGTCCGCCGCCGTGCCTACGGTGTCAAACAGGCAGTAGAGCAGGGGGAAAATCAGAGCGAGAGCGCCCATTTTGTATTTTGAATTATCCGCGATTTCGGCGGACGACAATTTCTTTTCAACAATCGCGAGGGCGATAACTCCCGCGGCGATTATGACCGTGCCGATTATGTCGAGCGCCGAGAATTCATCGCCTATGGCGGCGACTCTGCCGACTGCGGTGAAATAAATTATCATCGCTATGGTCGAAAAAGCTCCCGAGGCGTTTTGAACGGGTGAAATAATTGAGAGCTCAAGGTATCTGAGCCCCGCGTAGCCCACGACCATGGATATTATGTAGGAAAGGGAAGCGGGCGAATATTTGACTGCGTCTATCAGAAGCGAGGAAAGAGTGAATTCCGAGCCCGAAACGAAAATAAGAGCTATTGAAACGGCGCCCATAACGAGCCCTACCCAGATTGCCGTTTTAAGGTGGGAATATCTGTCGTTATCCTGCGCGCTTTTTTTGTAAAAGAGATCTGCGAGGCCCCAGCCGAACGTTGCGGCAAGGGCGAAAATGAACCACATGCTGAAAAGAACCTCCGTTTTTTAAGTTGACTTTTAATATTCTGCCGGCAAAGAAAATTCTTCCGCCGTTTCTGAAACGCTTTCGCCTTCTTCCGAGCCTTCTTCGCTCTCGGCGCTTAAAGCCTCTTCGGCTTCTTCGCTTTCCGAAATATCGGTTTCATCGGGGATGAAGATATCCGATTCGGATTCTTCCTCTTTTTCATAGTCAACGGGAACCGTCGAAGAAGGAGTTATCTGAGAGGCTATCTCCATGCCGTCCGACGCCTGTATGGAAGACACGTACATGCTGCCGTTTCTTTCTCTGAGCGTGATTTTCATGATTTTGTCGGGCTCGGGAGCGGTGTATTCGTCGTTTTCTATATCCGACCACGCTTTGTTTCCGATGTAGCCTACGTTCAGCACCACGCTGCTGCCCTGCTTGTCTATGCTGTAAACCTTGGGCGAATAAGCCGACTCAACGCCCGTTATGGGGATTATGTAGCTCTGCAGAGCGGAGTCATAAGTTATGTCGTAGCCGCTCATATCAACGCTCGAATGAAGCTGAGTGACGTCAATTTCGCTGCCGTAGAGCTTTGTGAAGCTCGTTTCAACGTCGCTTTGCGGAATCTGAATGCCGAAGGTTTCGCCCGTAGCGTAAGGATATTTGCTCATGCCTTCCTCATCCATGAGCAGAGCCCATATTGAGGAATAAAGCAGCTGAGATTTATTCGCTTTCGTCAGGTCGTCAAACGTGTCGGGGTCAAACATGACAACAGGTTTTAAAAGCTGCTCGTATTCAGCCTTGCGCGCGGTTTGGTTTTTGCCGTCCTTCGCAAAGCCGACGCAGGCGTTTATAACGGCGATAAGCCCTATCACGGCAAGAATAACCGTGATGATGCCTACGGGAAGAGCAAGCTTATTTTTTCTTCTTTTTCTTTGAGCCATTTTTGGCACCTCCGCTGTTTTGAACTATTTTGCCGAGCAGCTCTTTGTTGTTGAATATCAGCAGGCAGTCGCCTACGATTATTTCGTCACCCGAGGATATGAGGCGGGATTTCTGCACCTGCTCTCCGTTTACGAATAAAGGCGAGTCTTTGTTAAGCCCCTTTATGTACCAGCCGTCCTTGCCGCACACTATAACGGCGTGCTGCCTTGAAACGGAAGGGCGGTCTATCGTTATGTCGCAGTCCTTGTGCCTGCCAATGGAGGTTTCTCTTGCGGTTATGGGATAAACCTCATCGTTTACGGTGTTGTATATCATGACCTTGCCCAGGGAAGCGGGCTTGCGTTTAAGCAGAGGCACGAGGCAAAGGCTCAGTATTATGACCGCGAGCACGGGCAGAGCGTATCTCGTGTATTCGATTACAGTGTTAACGTCCGTTGCTCTCACTCCTTACCTTACGCAAAGTTTCTCATAATAATTTACTATAAAAACGGTCAAAAGTCAATTGATTGCGGCATAATTGAGCCAAAATGACGGCGCAGGGCGGGCAATTTCAGACCGATAATTTTTTGCGAATATATTTTAATTTTTTAATGACATTTTCATTTGCGCGTGATATACTTTATATTGGATTACGGCGTTAAATAAAAAAGCGCCGAATAACGCCCCGAAAAAGGCGCCCGGCGGAGGGAACACATGTTTGAACAAACGGTCAGCGTTGACAGAATGGAGCAGGCAGTCAGCCTGTTCGGGTCATTTGACGAAAACATAAAGCTCATCGAAAAAGAATTTGACGTTTCCGTTATTTCGAGAGGCTCGGAGCTTAAGGTGACGGGCGAAGCGGAAAACGTGCAAAAGGGAGTAAGAGCCGTTAACGGCCTGCTCACCCTTATGAATAAAGGCGAAGCGCTCAGCGACCAAAACGTGAGATACGTTATCGCCATGGTCAACGAGGGCGACGACGACAAGCTCGAGCAGATGACGGGCGACTGCGTTTGCATAACGGCAAAGGGCAAGCCCGTTAAGCCCAAAACGCTCGGCCAGAAAAAATACGTTGAGAGCATAAGGAACAACACCGTCACTCTCGGAGTCGGCCCCGCGGGCACGGGCAAAACCTATCTTGCCGT
>CAJOLX010000070.1 GCA_905235625.1 uncultured Clostridia bacterium | reverse complement strand
AAACGTTTTGCGCCTTTTCGCCGAGCATGGTCGCGCCTATCGGCAATCCGCCGGCAAGGCCCTTTGCGGTAGTTACGACGTCGGGCTCGATGCCGTAATTCATATATGAATACAGCTTTCCGCTCCTGCCGTTGCCTGCCTGCACCTCGTCAACGATGAGCAATATGTCGTTATCAGCGGCTGTTTTCGCGGCGGCTTTAACAAAATCTTTATCGAGAGCGGTAACGCCGCCCTCGCCCTGTATGCACTCGATCATTATGCCTGCGGCTTTGTTGTCTTTAACTGCCTTCTCGAGAGCCTCCGCGTCCCCTGCCGGCACGCTTACAAAGCCCGGCGTGAGCGGACGGAAAAGCTCGTGAAATTTGCTTTGACCCGTTGCGGCAAGCGTTGTCAAGGTTCTGCCGTGAAAGCTGTTTTCGAGCGTGATTATCGTGAAATATTCCTCGCCCTTTTTATCTGCGGCGTATTTTCTCGCCGCCTTTATCGCGCATTCATTGGCCTCCGCGCCGGAATTTGAGAAAAACACCTTTTTCATACCGGTCTTTTTGCAAAGCATTTCGGCGAGCAGAGCGCAGGGAGAGGTGTAATAGAGATTTGACGTGTGCTGAACCCTGCCGAGCTGGTCTATAACGGCTTTTTGCCACTCGTCGTCGGCGATGCCGAAGGAAGTGACGCCTATGCCCGAGCCCATGTCAATATATTCCTTGCCGTTAACGTCTTTAACCACGGAGCCCTTGCCGGAAACTATCTCAACGGGAAAACGCTTGTATGTGCCGGCAACGTACTCCCTGTCAATATCCATTATGCTCACTTGGCGTCATCTCCTTTTCTGAAAAGCGTGCCTGCGCCTTCGTCCGTTAGCAGCTCGATTAGCAGGGAATGAGGAATTCTGCCGTCTATGATTACCACGTTTTTAACGCCGTAATTTATCGCTTCCACGCAGCACTCGACCTTAGGTATCATTCCGCCCGAAATTATGCCGCTTTTTTTAAGCTCATCCGCTTCATTTACTTTTATCTCGCTGATAATCGAAGACGGGTCGTCCTTATCCCTGAGCACGCCCTCGATATCGGTCATGAGCAGCAGTCTTTCCGCGCCGAGAGCGCCCGCGATGTGCGCCGCTGCGGTGTCGCCGTTTATGTTGTAGGTGTTGCCGCTTCTGTCGCACGCAATGGTGGATATAACGGGGATATAGCCGTTATCGAGCAAATCGACAACGGGTTTGATATTAACCTTTGTGATTTCGCCAACGTAGCCGAGCCTTTCGTCCTTGGGCTTCGCTTCAAGCAGTCTGCCGTCAACGCCGGAAAGGCCTATCGCCTTGCCGCCCTTCACGTCAAGATACTTAACGAGCGACTTGTTGACCTTGCCGGCAAGCACCATCTCGACTATATCGGCGGTTTCCTTGTCGGTAACTCTTAAGCCGTCCACAAACTCCGGCTTTTTGCCGAGCCTGTCCATAAGCCCGGTGATTTCGGGGCCGCCGCCGTGAACGAGCACAACCTTTATGCCGATGAGATTGAGCAGCACCATGTCTTCCATTACCTGCTGCTTAAGCTCTTCGTTAACCATGGCGTTGCCGCCGTATTTGACAACGATCGTTTTGCCGACGAACTTCTTTATGTAAGGCAAGCTCTCAACTATAATGCTTGCAATCTCGGCATTTGAAAGTGATTTAGGCATAGCTTTTCTCCTGATTAAGTACGGTAATCTCCGTTGATTTTAACGTAGTCGTAAGTAAGGTCGCAGCCCCACGCTTTGGATGAAAATTCGCCGGAATTCAGCTCAACGTCAATCTCGATTTCTTTTTCGAGAAGTATCTCTTTGGCTTTTTCCTCGGAGAAATCAACTCCGGCGCCGTTTTGACAAACGAGAATGCTCCCCTTTTCGCTCGCGAATGAAACGTCGATTTTGTTAACGTCAACGTCCGCTCCGCTGTAGCCTATGGCGCAAAGCACTCTGCCCCAGTTGGCGTCCGCTCCGAACATCGCGGCTTTGAGCAGCGAAGAGCAGATAACGCTCTTAGCGACCTTTTTGGCGGTTTCAAGGCTTCCGGCGCCCGTGACAGAGCATTCGAGCAGCTTCGTTGCGCCCTCGCCGTCACCCGCGAGCATTTTGCAAAGCGCCATCGTAACGGAATTGAGAGCCTTCATAAACTCGGAAAAATCCTCGCCGTCTTCGGTTATCGTGTCGTTGCCGGCAAGTCCGTTCGCTATAACGCAAACCATGTCGTTTGTGGAGGTGTCGCCGTCAACCGAAATCATGTTAAACGTGTTTTGAATGTCGCCCGAAAGCGCTTTTTGCAGCATTTCGGAAGAAATCGAGGCGTCGGTCGTGATAAACACAAGCATCGTAGCCATGTTGGGATGTATCATTCCGCTGCCCTTTGCGATGCCGCCGATGCGGCAGGTCTTGCCGCCGAGCTCAAATTCAACAGCCGTCTGCTTGGGATAAGTGTCGGTGGTCATGATTCCCATTGCCGCCGCTTCGCTGCCGTCTTTGCTCAGAGAATTTTTGAGCTCCGCAATGCCGGAAGCTATAGGCTCAATGTCAAGAGGCTGACCGATAACGCCCGTTGACGCCACTATAACGTCTTCTGCGCCGATGTTTAATTCATCGGCGAGCAGAGCGCTCATTTTCTCGGCTATCTCAATGCCGTTTGCGTTGCAGGTGTTGGCGTTGCCGCTGTTGCAGATGACTGCCTGCGCCCTGCCGTCAGAAATGTGAGACTTTGTAACGGTGAGAGGCGCGCCCTTAACGAGATTTGTGGTGTAAACCGCCGCCGCGGAGCCCGGCACCTCGCTGTAAATCGCCGAGAGATCGTTTTTATCCCTGTTTTTTCTTATGCCGCAGTGAATACCGCCTGCGTAAAATCCCTTGGCGGCGCAAACTCCGCCTTCAATTTTTTTCATATTAACCATCCCTTCGGCAAACGAGCCCGACCTTATCGTCAACGCCCATAAGTATGTTCATATTTTGAATAGCCGACCCGCTCGCGCCCTTGCCGAGATTATCAAACCTCGAGATGAGCAAAATTCTGTCGGCATTGCCCGTAACGGTGATTTCCATGCAGTCGCTGCCCGAAAGCGAGCCGGCGTACAAGGTGCTTTCACCCGAATATTTCTTAAAGCTCACAAGCGAATTTTCGCCCGAATAATATTCCGAATAAATGCGCTCGATTTCTTCAATGCCGGCGCTTATGTCGTCGCCCGTGAGCGGCACGGTAACGAGCATACCGGAGTAATAAGGCGCCACGACCGGGCAAAACGCGGGCGGATTTTTAAGCCCGCTTATTTTTGCCATTTCCGGCAGGTGCTTGTGCTGCTGGCCTACGCCGTAAAGCCCGGGAGAATCAAGCAAAGCGTCTCTTTCGTCCGCTTCGTAATTCGCGATCATCTTTTTGCCGCCGCCCGAATATCCCGTGAGCGAAAAGCAGCTCAGTGAAGCGCCGCTGTCAAGAACGCCGAGCTGAACGAGAGGAGCTGCGAGCGAAATAAATCCGCTTGCGTGGCATCCGGGATTTGCTATTCTTGACGACTCTTTTATTTTATCTCTCTGACCCTTAAGCTCGGGGAAGCCGTAAACCCAGGAGTCATTAACCCTGTGAGCGGTCGAGGTGTCTATTAACTTAACCTTGCTGCCTTCCGAAAGCGCGGCAGCTTCTTTCGCGGCGTCATCGGGAAGGCAGAGAAAAGCGATATCCGCCGAATAAAGCGCTTCTTTTCTCGCCTCTTCATTTTTTCTGAGCTCCTCGCTCAAGGCTATGAGCTCAATATCGCTCCTGCCCGCAAGCCGCTCGTTTATGCGCAGGCCGGTCGTGCCGGCGCTGCCGTCTATAAAAACTTTTGTCATGATAACTTTCCTCTGTTCCCCAAACACGGTTTGATTTAGGAAATTAAATATTAATTTATAATCGCCGGGTAAAATCAATAAACCAAATTAAAATTATGTCAGCTATTATACATATAAATATGCAGAATGTCAAGAATAAATACGGCAATATTTGAATATTTTTTTATTTTATTCACTTTTAACTGCATATTATTCAGATTTTGCGCCCTTTATGCACGTTTTTGTATTAAACTGCCGAGCGGATGAGGGCGATTGTTAGGTGTTTTTCTGTTTGGATTATACAAATCAAAAAAATTATTGCAATAGTAATTTATATGTTATATAATAATAAATTGAAAAATTAGTTTGCCTCAGGTCTTTGGAAAAAGGCAATCGGCGCAGTATTCGAATAATCAACGGCAGTATTCGAATAAGCAATATATTAAGGAGGGATTTTAATGCTTAATATTGAAAAAGCTTATGATGACAGCGTTCTTACCGTGAAGCTCGACGGCAAGCTTGACACGGTTTCGTCGCCGGAGCTCGCCGCGGCTCTCGAGGGCGAAGCCGAAAAGGCGGATAAAATCATTTTTGATATGGAAAGCCTTAAATACATTTCGTCGGCAGGGCTTCGCCTCGTGCTCTCTCTTCACAAAAAAATGTCGGGCAAGGGCGGCCTTATAATCAAAAATCTGAACGAAACGAATATGGAAATTTTTGAGTTTACGGGATTCTCCGATATACTTAACATTGAGTAAGCGTATGACAGATAAATTATTTTCAAAAGAGCCGTGCAACACGGGCAGACAGTTTGAGCTCGACTGGTTCAGATTCATATTGATTTACCGCCTTGCTATCGTTCACGTTTTTGTTGAAGCAACGCCTCCCGCAAACCTTGACGTAATCGGCATTCCTTACTATTTTGACTCTATTGTCGGCGGAGTAATAGGCGCCACGAGATTTATGATACTCATGGGTCTCGGCCTTGCTTATACCCGCCACAGCACACCGAAAGAGGTATTCAGAAGAGGCGTAAAATTGGGCGTCATCGGCCTTGCGCTCAACGTTTGCCGCTATCTTATTCCTTCCCTTATAGGATTTGCGATAACCGGCGACAGTGAGCAGTTTTTGAGCGAGCTGCCTTATCTGTTTTTCGGCAACGATATTTTGCAATTCGTTTCGCTCGCCATGATGCTTATGGCGCTGCTGCTTTATCTCAAGCTCAGCCCGCCCAAAATCTTTGCCCTTTCGCTCGTGATGAGCATAATCGGCACGGTATTTCGCAGCGTTGACCTTAACAATAACGTTCTCAACGTTATCGCAGGCCATTTCATCGGAATTGAAACTGTTTCGGGCGACCCGTATATTTATTCCGATTTCCCCATTATGACCTGGTTTATCTTTTACGCTTTCGGCTATATTTTCGGCGAATATTACAAGCGGCTTAAAAATAAGGAGAAATTTTATCTTATCGTTTCGCCGGTGTGCCTCGTTATTTCCGTTGCTTTCTGCGCATGGGAAATTCACGGAGGCTTCGGCATGATGATGGGCGAAGGGGCTAACGTTTTTTATCACATGACAACGATAGAGGCGATAATCTGCATTATGGCATGCCTCGGAACGATGATGATATTTATGTTCACCTCAAAGCTCATTCCCGAAAAGCTCAAAAAGCCCATTGAGAGCGTGAGCAGAAACGTAAACTCCGTTTACTGCATACACTGGGTGCTCGTTTGGTGGACTGTTGACCTTGCGCTTTACTGCATAAGAGGCAGCGTTTACCTGACTCCGCTGCCCGCTTACCTGCTCGGGCTTGCTCTGAGCGTGATTTCCATACTTCTCGCCGAAGTGTGGTCAAGAATTAAAAAGAATTACAAAATGAAAAGGATGCCGGCCAATGAGGGGTAATATTGCAAAAAGATCTCTTATAGCAGTTTTTGCGGTCATAATAGTGCTTATCATTTCAATCAGCGTTTCAACAGGGCTGAATTTAACCAAAATCCTTATTGAGAAATACACCGATTTTGCCCTCTCATACGTTAACGCGGCTGCCGATTATATCGACGGCGACGCCGTTAAGAAATATTACGAAACGGGGCAAACAGACGAATATTACGATACCGTTCAGGAATATCTTAACTCCACCGCGAATTCCAGCGCTCAGGAAGCGAACATCAAGTATTTTTATATTCTCGTTCCGGATTTGAGCCCCGAAGGCAAGGAATACACCTACATCTGGGACGCCGAAACATGCGATGAGCCTGCCGAGCTGCTTGAAAAATATCCGTTCAGCGAAGGAGCTAAGGAACAGTCGGAAAAGTTTTACAGCAAAGAACTCTCGCAGGACGTTCAATATTATGTTGACGCGGAAGACG
Source organism: uncultured Clostridia bacterium (assembly GCA_905235625.1). Taxonomy (GTDB): domain Bacteria; phylum Bacillota; class Clostridia; order Oscillospirales; family Acutalibacteraceae; genus CAG-177. The sequence continues at coordinate 5,338 of CAJOLX010000070.1, read as the reverse complement.
GCACTCACACTCTGACCGTTTCCGTGCCGATGTTTGACAGCTCCGGAGATGTTGCGGCGATAGTGGCGGCGGATCTGTCCGTGAGCGGCATCAACAGCACGCTTATCAAGATGCTTGTGAGCATGCTTTTACCGGTTGCGGTGATTATGATCGTTACCATGGCGATTTATTACTTCATTGTAAGGCGCAGAATAATTGAGCCTATAGTGAAGCTCCAGACCGCAACGGAAGAGATAGTTGACCATATTGAAAGCGACGAGCCTGTTGAGATTGACATTCACACTGACGACGAAATAGAGCTGCTTGCCGATTCCTTCGTGGGAATGACCGACAGCCTGAGAGAATATATCTCACGCAACGCCGCCATTACGGCGGAGAAGGAAAGAATAGGCGCCGAGCTTGAGCTCGCGACAAAAATTCAGGCGGATATGCTGCCGAATATTTTCCCCGCTTTCCCCGAAAGAGACGACTTTGATATTTACGCGTCAATGACTCCCGCCAAAGAGGTGGGCGGAGACTTCTATGATTTCTTCCTCGTTGACGACACCACCCTCGCCATGCTTGTGGCGGACGTTTCGGGCAAAGGCCTGCCGCTCTGTTTATGATGATGAGTAAAATTCTCATTCAGAACCAGGTGCTCAGCGGAAAGACTCCGTCACAGGTGCTTGAAGCGGTCAACAGGCAGATTTGCTCCAACAACCGCGAAGAGATGTTCGTCACCGTTTGGCTCGGCATTCTCGACCTTAAAACCGGGCTGCTCACCGCCTCCAACGCGGGCCACGAAAAGCCGATAATCAAAATGCCCGGCGGCGATTTTGAGCTGTTTTCGGATAAACACGGCTTTGTTATAGGCGGCATTGACAGCGCTAAATATAAGGATTACACCGTACAGCTTGAATTCGGCTCAAAGATATTCATCTACTCCGACGGCGTGGTTGAAGCCACAAGAGCGGACGACGCGCTTTTCGGCACCGAAAGAACCGTTGAAGCGCTTAATAAAGTTAAGGACGAAACGCCCGAGGCGATACTCAACAGCGTGGGCAAAGCCATAAACGAATTCGTGGGCGACGCTCCTCAGTTTGACGACATGACGATGCTTTGCTTCTCCTACATCGGAGAGCCCGATGAAATAATCGTTAACAACGAAGTGAGCGAAATATCCAAGGTGCTCGAATTTGTGAGCGCCAAATCGGAAAAGCTCCCTCTTTCGTCAAAAGACAAAAATCAGGTTGAGATAGCCATTGACGAAATCATAAGCAACATCGTTCATTACGCTTACGGCGAAGGCAAGGGCAAGGCGACGGTCAAGCTTGAAAGCAACGACTCGGAGATGACGATAATCGTTGAAGACAGCGGCGTTCCTTACAATCCTCTTGAAAAAGAAGACCCGGACACCACTCTTTCCGCCGAAGAAAGAGGCATAGGCGGTTACGGCATATTCATAGTAAAGAAGGTTATGGATAACCTCGAATATGAATACAAAGACGGCAAAAACATCCTGACCATGAGAAAGAAATTTTCCGAATAATTAAAACGGCGAATGCAAAAACGCGCCCCGAAAAGCAGATAAAATCTGCCGCGGGGTGCGTTTTTATGCTTGTTGAAAGCGGTAACCGGTCACGCTTTCTTTTCTTTTTTTACGTTGCTTAAGTTTTGAACGAGGAACGGGATGTAAGTGATTGCCGGAAGCACGAAGCCGAAATATTTATAATCGGACTGCACGAGCATATTGAAAATTCCGTGATAAATGCTTGCCATGCTTAAAAGAGCGAACGTGCCGCAGTAAAAGAGCTTTTTCTTTTTCTTCACAAAGCAGATGCCGTAGCCGACCGCCATGGTGCAGATAGCGTGCATCAACGCCGTGGCAAAGCCTCTGACGACCGCCCATCCGATAGTAACGCTCTCAATGTTTTCAACGAGCACGACCATATTTTCAAACATTGCGAAACCAACGCCCGTCGCGAACGCGATAGGCAGCACGCGGTCGCGGTCATCCGAAAATACTATGGCGTAATACAGCACGGGAATTGCCTTAACAAGCTCTTCGCTTATGGGGGTTATCACCGTCGTAACGTAAAGCATATCGCCGCTGAAGAGATTTAACAAAATCGTGTTGAGCTCCGACACAAAAAGCGAAACGAAAATGCCGATAAGCATATAGCCGATAAGCAGGCGCGAACGATTGCGCAGCATAAACAGCATGAGCAGCAAGGGCGCGATAAGGCAGACAAAGAGGATATAAATTAAGCTGTCCACTTCATTATCCCCCTTTTCACCGTAGGCGTAATCGCAATAAGCACCGCGCCCGTAATGATGCCGATAATCAGAACCGCAAGCTCGTTATTATAACTGACGGCGACCGTTTCCGCAATGCACAGGAAATCAAAAATCAGCGCCAGCAGGTTATAAGCCTTGAGGCAGTTTATAACGCCGTAATCCACGTCGGGAAAAATCAGATGTTTAAGATTAAAATAGGAAGCGAGCGCGGCGAATGCGGCAATCACTCCCGCCTCTGCTTTTATAAGAAGCGGAAAATCGCAAATCAAAATGAACACAACGTATATCGCCGCCGCGGCAGCCGGCGCCGTCATTGCAATCAATCTGTATTTGGCAAATGACTTTGAGCCGTCGTCCGCGAGGCTGTCCATCGCTCCGTAATTAGCGGAAAACAGAAACAGCAGGCTGCCGATAACGCCTAAAATTCCGAGCTGAAATTCGTTTGAAATATCGCCCGCGGTAATCAGCCGCACCATCTGATAAAGCCTGCCGAAAACAACGCAGCCTACGGCAAGGGTTATCATCTGGGCATAAACCGCTTTTTTAGGCTTGAAAAACTCGGCAATTCCGTAAATGAAACCGATTAAAGCGCAAAGGCAGGTTATTAAGTTCGATATAAGATAATAATTCAAAATATCACCCTTTGCTTTTTACGTATCATCAGGCGTTTTCTTTGCGTTTTTTACTTGTGGCGGACATGCTTATTGCGGTAACTGCCGCGCCGAGAAGGAGGCCGCAGCCCGCCGAGATGGCAGCCGTGCCGCTCGAGAATGCCGAGCCTGCTGCGGAGGTTGAAGCGGTGTTATCGGTCTTGAAATAAACCATAACGCTCTTTGCGCTCTGATTCCAGCAATATAGCTTGCTGTTAAGGTTAAACGCAGCGCCCTCGCCGAACATATGAATGCCGGTTTCGTAGCCCTGTGGCACTGCAGCGCTGTCTACAACGACCTTAAGGCTGTTTGCGAGAATCGGAGCCATCGCCTCGCTTTTCACTGAGTACAGAGCGAGCCACTGCGGATTAACGCAGCCGTTCATATCCGCGCACGCGCCGATTTCTTTAAAGTAATCGTCGCCTTTTTTGCGGTTTGACTCAACCGCTTTGTAATAAGCGGACTGATTTTTAAACACTATTTTTTCACCCTTTGAGTTGTAGGCGGTAATATCCTTTTCCTCAACCATGTAGTGCGGAATGGGGGTGAAGTCAACGTCGTAATAATCGCACATGTCCTTATAGGTGAAATATGTTGCTGCAGCGGCAAGAATTACCATAGCCACGCCCGCGCCCACGGCAAGCGCATTGCCGATATTGCTCGTGCTGCCGTTTTCCGCCGCTATTTCAAGCAGCCTTTCGGAATTTGCCTGATTCATTTCCGAAACAGTCATAGTGTCGCCGAATTCCTCAAAAATGACGTCGCCCAGCGTTTGATTGGGTATGACGCCTTGATTGGAAACGTCAATCAGCGCCGTATGAATGGCTCTGTTGTCGGCGGCAATATTCATAATATCGCCCATATTTGATGATATCATATTTGTATTGAGCGCGTCAATATGGAATTTTGCCGCAAGTGAAGCAACGAGAGCAATAGCCGATACGGCGGTAACGCTCCATAAAACGAGGGAAAGCGGGCTGATAAGCGCGTCTTCATTATCGCTCTGACGGGCAAGAGCGTCGGCTCTGAGCGCATCGCTTGTGAGCGCAACGCCGCCCTTTTCATAGATGGCGCGGTCCACACCGGTGTAAATGGAGGTGGGCTCAATGTTGCTGATATCATAGTTTTCATACGTGTCGCCTTCGATGGCGGCAGACGTAACGAGCTCATCGAGCGAAATAAAATCAAGGCCTGCTCTCTGACCGTTTGACAGAGAAGCAACAAGCGGATAGAGAACCGTGATATCCTCTTCGATATCCTCGCTGTCCTGCATAAAGAAATCAAGGAGAGTGCCGTCCTCATATTCCGTATCCTGCAAAAACTCATGGATGGATACCTTTGATAAGTTGGTGTTGAACTCAAAAACATTCAAATTGGCTTCCAGCACCTCGGCGTAATCGCCGGCATTTTTCGCCGTAACGTCGCCGTCTTTTTCAAGGCTCTCCGCCGCCTGCTTAACAGCGTCATAATCTACGTCATCAATGCTGCTGAGGTCAAGCTCTTCATTTTCCACAGCCGTAAGAGTTTCCTTGAGACTGTCCCAGTTTGCGAGAATTACCTGAGCGTCATCGTCATATTGTTTCGCGAGCTGCTTCGTTGCCTCTGCCGGCGATTTGCCCGTGAATTCAATCAAATCGGCATAAGTGGTTTCGGTAAATCTGTCAACCCACGAATCCTCAAAAGAGTCTGCCGCTCTTGTGAGAAGGCTCTGAATCATAATCGTTGCCCGGCCGTTTGACTGCGCAATGATCGTAAGAATATCGGCATGCTGATTTTTGTCGGCGTCGGAAAGGGCGTTATAAGCCGCGTCGCCCATTTCATACTTTGTTTCGTTGAGAAGCAAATCGCCGAGCCCCGCGCCGCCGCAGTCATCATCGGTAAACTTATTAAGCAAATCGTGCACGTAGCGGGCGCGAGCCTTGTTATCCGCATTGTCGGAATTGTAGTTTTCACGGTATTCGTTGATAGTGGCAAGGAACATATCCACAAACGGAATAATCTGCTCTTTCATCTGGGCTTCCATAAGAGCCTCGTATTCCTTCACGCTGTAGCCGCCTTTCATATTCATAAGAGAAAGGTCGGTAATGGCTTCGCTGCTGTTTGAGGTTGTCTTGTAGCCGAGGTAAACCTTCTTGTTGCCTTTTGCCCCTATTCCGGTCGCTCCGGAGCCCTGGTTTAAGTCAACGGGTTTGCCGTTGTCGCCGCAGAGAATTGTGAAGCCCTCCGCTTCGGCGCTTTTGTAATCGCCCTCATACACCTTCACTTCACTGATGTATTCGGGCAGGGAGTCGGCAAACACCTGCGCCGGCATGAGCGCCGCCGTAAGCGCGGCAAGAAATACCGCAACAAGAATTCTTGATAAACGCTTCATAAAATTTCCTCCGGAATTTTAATCACGCCTCGGCGTATTT
>CAJOLX010000069.1 GCA_905235625.1 uncultured Clostridia bacterium | reverse complement strand
ATGATAAGCACGGCTATTTCGGGGTCGTCGGCAGGCGCGAAGCAGCCGAACGAAGCGATATAAGTGCCTTTTAACTGATATTTCTGCGTGGTGCCGGTTTTGCCTGCCACTCTGTAGCCCGCGACGTATCCGTTTTTGCCGGTGCCGCTCTTTACAACGTCTTCCATCATGGAAGCTACTTCCGCTGCGGTTTCGCCGGAAATGACCTGGCGCCTCACGGTGGGAGAAGTTTTGCTGATAACGTTGCCGCTGTCGTCAAGCTCTCTCGCAACGAGATAAGGCTGCATGAGATAGCCGCCGTTGGCAATCGCAGATATAGCGGTTATGAGCTGAATGGGAGTTATGCTGAAGGTCTGGCCGAACGACTCGCTCGCGAGGGTAACTCTCGTGAGCTCGTTTTCGGAATAGTAAATGGAGTTTGACTCCTCCATGCTCTCTATGCCGGTCTTTTCGGTAAAGCCGAACGCTTTGAAATATTTGAAAAACGTTTCGGAACCGAGAGTGAGGCCGAGCCTTACGAAGAACGGGTTGCAGGAATTCATAAGCCCGTGGCGAAGGTCCTGATAGCCGTGGCCGCTGCCGTAATGGCAGTTGAACACTCTGTCGTCAACGGTTATTGAGCCGTTGCAGCAGTAGGTGTAATCTTCGTCAAGCGCGTCTTCCTCTATCGCCGCGGCGGTGAGGAAAATCTTGAAAACGGAGCCGGGGTGATAGGTTTCGGAAACGAGGTAGTTATTCCACTGCTCGAGCTTGTAAAAATATTTGAGCCTGCGTGAGTGAGCGGCGCTGCGCTCCTCGTATGACGAGATATTCTGTATCTCCTCTATCTGCTCTTCGCCGTCTTCAACGTCTTCAAGATAAGCCGAAAGGTCGTCGTAATCGTCTTTTTCGGAGTTTCTCTTTGCCTTCGCCTCGTAATATTCGTTTACGGTGTCGGGGGAAGAGAGATTATAGCCGCCCTTGTAGCCGACGGCGTCCATGCCGAGTATAGCGCCCGTTTTAACGTCCATTACTATGCCGTAAGCGCCTATGCCGCCGCTGGTCTCATAAACGTTTTTGAGCTGCTCGTCAAGGCAGTACTGCACAGTTTCGTCTATCGTGAGCTCAAGGTTCGCTCCGTTTACGGCGTCGTATTTGCTCTCGTTGTCGGAGTCAAGATTTGTGCCGTAGGATTTAACCTTGCCGTCGGAGCCCGAAAGCACGGAATTGTAATAACGCTCAATGCCGGAAACGCCGTTGCCGTCTGCGTTGACGGTGCCGACAAGGCTCGAGGCGAACTCGCCCATCGGATAGTAGCGCTTGCTGTCGGTGTCAAGGCCCATAACGTCGCTGTATCTGTAAACGGTGCTGCCGACTGAAAAAGTTTTGTGCATAAAGCAGGCGGCATTGGGCCCCCTCTTTTCGCTCTCGCCGCAGTCTGCAAGCAGCTTTTCGGCGTATTCCATGCGGCTCTTAACTACCTTTTTGTGAGCGACTATGAGCTCGTCGGAGCCTGCGTCCGTTTCAAAGAAGGTGAGCTCCATAAGCTCGTCATAATCGAGGTCGAAGCTTTCCGCCAAATCGCGGCAAAAAGTGCTTCTGAAAGATTCGTTGGCGAAATTCTCGGGTATAACGTAAAGCTGCCACGTCTGGGCGCTCTGGGCTATAACGCTGCCGTTCGCGTCGTAAATCGTGCCGCGCATAGCGCTGACGGTCTGCTCGTTCCACTGAGCGTAGGTGGCGCTTTTTTTGTATCTGTCCGCATGGACTATCTGCATATCCAGCAGCCTGAGAGAGACTATCGCCGTTGCGACCGCGAGAATGAGAGCCACCACTCTCATATTCTTTGAAGCGGCGTTTATATATTCGTTTTTGCTCTCGCTTCTGTCAGCCAAGCGGTCTCCCTCCTTCGCGAAAATTTACATCGGTCTATTCAAGCCAAAAAATGCTGTCCCAATTTTGCTTGAAACAGCATTGCAGATTATTGAATATCCTCGTTTTGAATCTTTCCGTTTGCGACCACCACGGTGTTGCCGCTGCGGTTTTCAAAATAATGTATCTGATATCTTTCTATTTTCTGCATTCCGAGCGTTGACACGGCGTATTCTCTTACTTTATCCGCCGATACCATTGAGGAAAATTCGGCGCGGAGCCTCACGTTCTCCGCCTGAGCTTCCATTATTTCGGAATTGAGATTTTCAATTTGATTGAGGCTTGCGTTAATCTGGTTGTTGATGAACATAACTCCGGACATCATCAGCGTGAACGCCAGCGCCGCCGCTATCATTACGAACAGCCTTCTTAAAGCGTTCAGCTCTTTTTCGGGCTCCCGCCCGGGTTCCTGCTGCTTAACGGAAACGTCAATTTCCTCAAGCTCATCTTTTCTGTCGAGCTTCGGAGCGGCCGTAGACGTAAAGGGAGAAGGCACTAAGCCGGGGACATAATCAAATTCATCCATAAGCCGTTCCTCCTCTCGTCATAATTTTACGTTTTAAAGTTTTTCCGCCACTCTGAGTCTTGCGGACCTGCATCTGGGATTTTGAGCAATTTCTTCTTCGCCCGGCGTTACCGGCTTGAACAGTTTGGCTTTCGGCGTGTTGCCGCAAACGCAAACCGGGAAATTCTTGGGGCAGGTGCACCCCTTCGCGAGGGGAGAGAGCGCCTGCTTCACCGCGCGGTCTTCAAGAGAATGAAAGCTGATAACGCACAGTCTTCCGCCCGGTTTGAGGCAGTCGAACATATCCGTTATCGCATTCGTCAGCCCGTCGAGCTCGCCGTTTACGTAAATTCGTATTGCCTGAAAAGTTTTTCTGGCGGGATGGCCGTCGCGCCTTGCGGCGGCCGGTACGGCTTGAGAAACGATTTCGGCAAGCTCAAAAGTTGTTTCTATGGGCTTTTCTTCTCTTGCGCTGACAATGGCTCGTGAAATGGAGGGCGCAAATTTTTCTTCGCCGTAGTCATAAATAATGCGGCGAAGCTCTTGCTCGGGCAAAGAATTTACCACGTCCTTTGCGCTCATGCCCTCTTTGCTCATTCGCATGTCAAGCGGGGCGTTTTTGTGGAAAGAAAACCCCCGTGACGCATCGTCAAGCTGGTGTGAGCTCACTCCGAGATCGGCAAGGATGCCATCCACTGCTCCTGTGCCGAGCTCATTGAGTATGCCCTTTATGTTAAAGAAATTGTTTTTTATTATTATTACATTACTATTACCCTCAAAACGTTTTTTGAGCGTTTCGAGCGCTTCGGGGTCTCTGTCTATAATGTAGAGTTTTCCGCTTGTCAGCCTCTCGCATATCGCTGCCGAGTGGCCACCGCCGCCGCCTGTGCAATCGACGTAAGTCCCTTCCGGGTTTACGCCGATTGCATCAATTGTTTCGGAAAACAAGACGGGGGTGTGATGAAAGGCAAAAAAATCCATGAATTATCCTCTGGGCGAAATGTTGAATTTGGAAAAGTCGGGCTTGACCTCAACGTCAAACAGCTTGTTCCATTTTTCTTCATTCCACAGCTCCAGCCTGTCGGGCTGGCAAACGAGCAGCGCTCCCGGCTCTTCGCTGAGCTCGGCGTGCGCGAGAAAATCATCGGGTATCGATACCCTGCCCGCTTTGTCTATGTTTGCCATGCAGACGCTGTTTGCGAAGTACCTCTGCATGTAGGTGAGCTCCGCTCCGTCGTATGACCTTGCGAGGCCGTCGTAAACCTTAACGTAGTCTTCCTCGTTGTAAACGACGATACATTCCTCGCCGGGCATCTGGAAATTTTTGAGGAGATAGACCGTGCCGCCGTAACGGAATCTGAACTTAACGGGTATTGACAAACGTCTGCTCTGGTCAAACTGTCTGAATTCTTTGCCGCCGAGGCTCTCATGCTCAGGTGCTGCCGGCATACGATCCACTCTCCTTTCGTTAAAATTTCAAGGGGTTTTCGGAATGTGTTTATTTTCTCCTTTTCTCCCCTTTTGTCACCTTGTGGCTACATTATAAATCAACAATACGCCAAATGCAAGCATTTTTTTTGCAAAAATTAACATTTTTTTCACTTTTATTTCTTCTATATATTTCCGACGGGATTTTTTGCCCGATAATCGCGGTGAAAACCGGAGTTTCAAAGCCGTTTTGCGCTCCCGAATCGGGCAATGCCGGCAATGCTGAAGATTTTTAAAATTTTTCCTTGCAAAGTGTCAAAAAGTGTGTTATTATATCAAAACGTATGAAGAAGGAGGTGTGGACATGCCTAATATTAAGTCTGCAAAAAAGAGAGTTACCGTCAGCAAAACCAGAGCTGCCAGAAACAAATCCCGTAATTCCGCTCTTAAAACGGCTATCAAAAAAGCCAACGCAGCAGCCGCTGCTCAGTCACCCGAGACTGAAGCTCTCGTAAAGGAAGCTATTAAAAAGGTCGATCAGGCAGCAGCCAAGGGCCTCATTCATAAGAACAATGCCGCCCGCAAGAAGTCTGCCCTTGCAAGCCTCATAAAGTAAAATATCGACAAGTCAGCCGTGGTTGTAAATTTTTTGTGACCATGGCTGTATTACTATTGACACAAATTTTTGTCTTTGCTATAATTGTTCCGAAGTCAACCGACTGACATAACTTATTACGGAGGAGTTTTTAAAAATGGATACTTTCAAAAAGATTGCAAAAATCGCTTGCATCGTTATTGCTGTTTCCGCTGCAATTTGCGGCGTGGTAGTTGCAATTAAGCAGCTCAAGGCAAAGAAAGAGCTTAATGCCGATTCAGAGGAAAATTACGTTTCATGCTCCTGCTGTGAAATACCCGAAAACAACTAAGCATTCATGCCGTCTGTAAAATGGCGGCATTATCACATCCGGGAGGATATAAAAAATGGTACTTGAAAAAATCATTGACATTATCTGCGAGCAGCTTGAGCTTGACAAAAGCGTAGTTAAAGATGGCTCTTCATTCACCGATGACCTCGGCGCCGGTTCACTCGATATGATTGACCTGGCAATGAGCATTGAGGATGAATTCAACATCGAGCTCTCCGACGATGTTATCGGCAAGATCAAAACCGTAGGCGACCTTGCGGAGTACATCGAGTCAAAGATTCAAAAATAATCAAGTAATAAAGCTGTCGCATTCGGTTTTCGAATTCGGCAGTTTTTTTATGCCTTAAGTTAATTTCAAATTCGGCGCTTTCGCGGCGCCGGGGCGGTGAAAATATGATTTTAAAAAACGCCGAGGTCTTCGCTTACGGCAAAGACTTCATAACCACCGATATTACAATTGAAAACGGCAAAATAGTTTCTCTCGAAAAAACGGATGCGCCCGGCGAAGATTTTTCGGGCAAAAAAATCCTGCCGGGGTTTATCGACATTCACATTCACGGCTGCGGCGGAGCGGACGCCTGCGACGCTGAAGCGGAAAGCCTCGAGAAGATGAGCGAATATCTTGCTTCAAAGGGAGTAACTTCATTCTGCCCCGCCACGATGACTCTGCCCAAAGAAGAGCTCAAAAAAGTTTTCGCGGCAATCGGCAACGAAATGGGCAAAGAAAAGGGCGCATACATACACGGCATAAATATGGAGGGCCCGTTCATTTCAAAAGAAAAAGCGGGCGCGCAGGCGAAGGAGCACATAATTCCGCCCGACATCGCTCTTTTTAAGGAGCTGAACGCAATTTGCCCGGTGAAGCTCGTTGACATCGCCCCCGAAACGGACGGCGCGCTCGAATTCATAGAAGAAGCAAAAAATATAAGCGTGGTGTCCGCAGCTCACACGGCGGCGACCTGTGAAGAAATAGCGGAAGCCGAAAAGCGCGGATTGTCGCACGCCACTCACCTCTTCAACGCCATGACGCAATTCCTCTCGAGAGAGCCGGGAACGGTGGGAGCGGTTTTCGCGTCGGACAAAATAACGGCGGAAATGATTTGCGACGGCATCCACATTTCGCCGACAGCGCTCAAAGCGGCGTTCAAGACGCTCGGAGAAGACAGAACGGTAATCATAAGCGACGCGATGATGGCGGCAGGCCTTGAAGACGGAGAATACACGCTCGGCGGTCAGAGAGTGATTAAAAAGGGAGACGCAAGGCTTGCGGACGGCACTCTCGCCGGCAGCGTAACAAATCTGTTTGACGAATTCAAAAACGTTATTTCATTCGGAATACCGATAAAACAAGCTGTAAAATCGGTAACGATAAACCCCGCGAAAGTCATCGGAGCGGACAGCTTTACGGGCAGCATTGAGCCCGGCAAAAACGCCGACCTCACGGTGCTCGACGAAGGCTTTGAAAGCATCCTCGCCGTATACGTAAAAGGCGTGAAAGTAAAATGAAAGTCGCCTTGCAATAATTCAACAAACCATATAAAGAAACCCTGCATAATTATTCGCATAATTATGCAGGATTTTGCTGTAAAGCTATATCCCTTTACAAACTGATTTTGTAAAGTTTTACTGCTTGCAGATGTGAATAACTCAGTGAAAAAAGTGAATAACCGAGCGATTTAATTCCGATTTAACATAATAAACTGTAAACTTTTTCACTTTACGCAGAGTTAATATTCGATTTTGCAAATTAAAATGGAGTGAATTTGAAATTTTTCACTCATAATTTTTGAATGAGAATTGCAGGGATTTTTAAAATCCGCTTCAGATTTTATGCAAATTTTGTCAAATATTCATCCGAAAAATGCATAAGAAATATCCGCCGAAATCTGCAAAAAACAGCGATTTTGCTTGATTTTTAAGGGATTTTGGGCAACGTTTTATGCCGGGTAATTTTTAAGGATGCTCTCGCATAAGAAACTATAGTCTGCGGCGGATTTTGGTGCTGTCACAGAGTGTATTTTTATATTGGGCTGTCGCCGTCGTCGTCGCAAGGCTCGTTTCCGCGCCTATCAAAAGCTTGTCCGCGCGAAAACTCACTCGCTCCGCTGCTCCTCCTCTCCCCAAAAAGTTTTCAACTTTTCGGGGACCCCGATTTTTTATTTTGTATTGGGCTTCGCCAAGTGTATTCTTATAAGGGCCTTCGGCGATGATATCGCCTGCGACATTAAGGAGCAAGCCGATTATATCGCCACACCCGGCACTGCGTGCCACCCTCTCCGTTCTTGGAGAGGGCCATTTCTACATCTCAGCATCTTTTTAGTAAACCGCTTTTGAATTTAGTAAGTTCTAACTGTAACCTTTTCTTCTTGTTAGCACTTGCAAGGGCGGGCATATTAAGATGAAGACGACGTTTTCTTTGCCCGAAGACAGTATCGCCGATACGGCGAGGCTTGCCGAGACAACACAACTCACAACCCGGTTTTTGTTGGCACATTTGACCTCATACTTTGTTAAAAATGCTCGGAATACACAAAGTATTCCTTCGCTTTTTGCCGCGTCTGAGCCCAAATCTGCCTAACAAAAACTGCAAGCACACATAAATGTGCGGGTTTGAGTTATGTTGTCTCGGCTGAAAAACGTCG
>CAJOLX010000068.1 GCA_905235625.1 uncultured Clostridia bacterium | reverse complement strand
GTCGTCGCAAGCTTCGTATCGCTCGTTTCCGCGCCTATCAAAAGCTTGTCCGCGCGAAAACTCACTCGCTCCGCTGCTCCTCCTTTCCCCAAAAAGTCTCCGACTTTTCGGGGTCCCCGATTATCTTGGAGGTCACAGGTTCAGAATGATATGAAGCAAAAAAATCGAGCTCCTCTTTTGAGGAGCCCGATTTTTTGGTGGTCGTTACAGGACTTGAACCGCGTCGTCGCAAGCTTCGTATCGCTCGTTTCCGCGCCTATCAAAGCTTGTTCGCACGAAAACTCACTCGCTCCGCTGCTCCTCCTTCCCCCCAAAAAGTCTCCGACTTTTCGGGGACCCCATCTATCTTGGAGGTCACAGGTTCAGAATGATATGAAACCAAAAAATCGAGCTCCTCTTTTGAGGAGCCCGATTTTTGGTGGTCGTTACAGGACTTGAACCTGTGACCTCCCGCACGTCAAGCGGATGCGCTACCAGCTGCGCTAAACGACCTTCTGTGTGTCGTATTATATAGTAAAAGCGGCAAATTGTCAAGCTAAATTTTGCCGCTTTTACGTTTGCTTTGGTTTACTTTTGTATCTGATTTAATTTGCTTTAAGCTGCTTCGGGCCGAATTACGCAAAAATGCCTATTATCGCGCTCACTATGCTTCCGAAGGTGTTATACGCGCCGAAAATGATTTTTTCAAATATGTTTGAATACTCCCTGTAGGGCGCGTATTCTTCCTGCTCAAACTTCCAGTTGTTGAACTTAACGCTGCCCTTATACTGATAAACGACGTTTTCATAATCCGTCACGTTATCTTCGCTGAGGGTAAAAACTCTGTAGCCGTAGGGGCCGACCTTCGTAAATTCGCAGCCGTAAATGAAGCCGAGCTCTATTCCGTCAACCGTGCCGGTAAATCCTTCCACGTGCTGATGGCCGAAATACGCGCCTATCACGTCGCCCTGCTCTTTCCAGGCGGTGAATTCGTCACTCGGCTCGCACGGCGTCCAGGCATAAAACGATTTGCCTTTCGCGACGTCTCTGTTAAGACGGTAGGATTTGCCGTTTGCGGACCTTGCGCCCTCGTCGTAAAAGCTGCACTCTTCAAAAAGATTGCCCACGTCGGGCGCCTGGATGTGCTGAAAAGCGAACGCGGGCACGGGCTCTCCGCCGTTTGCTTCGGTGAGCTCGGTGGACTTTGCGCGATACCACTCGAGCGACTCTTCCGAAACGCCGCCTCTGCCCGAATCCATCATCCAGAGGTTGAATTTATCGCTGCCGTCGGAGCCTTTTATCTCAAGATGATAGTCTATTCTTCCGTCCGCGTCTTCGCTCTCGTCAAACACGAGGCATCCGGGATAGCGCGAATAAATCTCGAGCCAGTCTTCGTTGGTTATGCCGCACTTGTGGTCGTTATTGCCCTGCGCAATGGCGTAAGGCACGCCGAATTTTTCAAAAACCGACAGCACTTTGTCGGCGGCAATCTCAACGTTCGCAAGGGTTTTGTCATGGTCGATTTCGCCGCTTGAATTCTTAACGGTAACGCCTTCTTTGCCGACTTGGCTGTCGCTGAAAAAGTCGATCGCGCGGCTGTCTTCAACGAGGTCGCCCGTGAAAACTATCAGGTCGGGGCTCTCCTTTTTAATCGCCTCGGTGAGAAAGTTTATCATGTCGGGCGACGGATACATATCGTCCTGCGTGTCGGAAATCGCAAGGATTTTGAAGCTGCCGCCGCTGAACTCAAGCCTGCCGTCCGAGCTGTCGGAAGCGGCAAAAGCCGATGCGGAAAAGCAGCACAAAATCAGCGTCGCAGCCATAAGAACCGCTGTTAATTTTTTCACTGTTTTCGCCTCCTGTTTGTGATTATTACTTAATGATTATCGCATATTGCCGACTGATTTTCAATGCCTTTTGGGCATTAAATGCCGCTCGTTTCGACTTTTGTAAAATTGCACATTTATATGAATAAAAATCTTGATATTATTATATAGGTTTGATATAATAAGCTGAATTAAACTCTTTTTCACCGTTTTTATAGCAGAGGGGAATGGTTATGGCTGCTTTTTCTGCCGTTTCGGTTAAGCTCATTTCATGGCTTCTTTCGGTTATATTCCTGCCGCTTTCGGGTCTTACGCTCGGCGTTGACCTTATTTCGGCTTCGTCCCGCACCGATTATTCAAAATCAAACGTTGCGGGCATAGGCGCGTATTTTCGCTCTCAGGGCGTTACGACCGACGGCGAATATCTTTATTTCTCGTGCAAAACTGCGCTCATACGCACCGACATGAGCGGAAAAATCGCCGACAAAGCCAATCTTGCGGCAATACCCGACGAGCTCAAAGACGAATACGGCACGGCTCACATCGGCGGCATAAGCTTTTACGACGGCAAAATTTACGCCGGCATGGAAGACAGCAAGGTATGGGATAATCCCATAGTCGGGGTGTTTGACTGCGAAACCCTGCAGCTTGAAAAATACTATATGCTTGACGGCGAAAAGATAACGAGAGGTCTGCCGTGGGTGAGCGTTGACCCCGAAACGGGTTACCTTTACTGCACCGACCACGCGAAGAAGCCCGCTCTTTTGCTCAGCTACGACATATCCGGCGATATGGCTCCCGTCGGCGAAACGCCGATTGCGGGCGCTCTTCCCTCCGTGCAGGGGGCGGAGTTTTTAAACGGCGTTCTTTACTGCGCGACCGACGACGACACTCAGGCGATTTACACCGTTGACCCGGTCGGCGGGGAAGTAAATAAAGTGATTGACAGAAATTTAACAAAGGGCAGCGAGGGGGAAGGTATGACCTTCGTCGAGCGCGGCGGCAAGACGGTAATTCTTGCTATCGACCTCGGTCCGCTCTTTGTGAACGCATTCATAAGGGAATACAATATTTGAGGAAAGAAGGACTGCAAAGTGAAAAATGTGCCTGCTGTAGCTACTGCGGCGGTGGCGCTGGCGCTTGCGGGCGTGTTCGCAGTGCTTGGGGTAAAAATGAAAAATCAGCTCAGCTCCGAGCTGACTGAGGCCGAAAACACCGAGTCTTCCGTGAGCTATAATCAGCTTACGTCTTACGATTTCGGCGAAGATTATCCGGCGGAGAGCTTCACGAGCTACACCGACCCGCTCGCGTTAAGCTCCGACGTGATTTTGCCCTCGCCGTCTTTGCCTTCGTCCGTTACGGCGGAAAATTCCTCCTCGCAAAGCAGCGAAGCCGACACGTCCCCGACAAGCGATGCGGCAAAGAGCGAAACTTCAAGCGTTGTCGAGAGGATAACATCCGTGACCGCATCGGTAAACGCAGCGTTCAAAGAGGCGTTTTCAATGCCGAAGGTGCCGAAATACATCCCGCGCGAGAGCAACATAAACTTTGACGAGGCTATGCTCGCGTCCTACATGTACGAGCCCGACGGCAACTATTACTACACAAACGACAAAAAAGCGTGGCAAACCCGCTTCGGCTACAACGAGGTTTATGACAGGCTCGCCGTTATTACCGCCATGTATTACGACACGGTGCGCACTACCTTCAGCTTTGAAGGCAAGGACTGGCTCGTTCAAATATGGAAGGGCCAATACGGCTATTATTTTGTGGGCGAAGAGATAGGAGTTTACACCAAGGAACGCAGCAGTTCAAGCCAATATATGAGCGCCGAAAAATCGGACTGGCTCAAAATGGAAATGTGCTTCGTCTGGGATGAGGACCACAACGGCAACTACAAGCCGAGATTCTCAAGGCCTTACGATGACTACTGGTGGTGCACCGGCTTTGTTGTGGGCCTTGAATCCTCCACAGCGATAAGAACGAGAGAGCAGTTCAGAATGGTGGCGCACATCACGTTTAAAAACACCGAAATGGCAACTCTCTTTGCAAACGCCTTTGAGGCAAACGGCTTTAAGCGCGTTTCAAAGCTCGACAATAACGTTAAGGACACCTTCGTTCAGATAGGGCCCGACGTTGCGTTCGTGTGGCAAAGCATAAATCAGCATGTAATTTAATTCGGCAAAGCGAAAGGATATAAAAACTATGTATGAAAAAGTTTCTTCGAGTCTGGATTTTACGGGCAGAGAAAAAGAAGTCTTAAAATTCTGGAACGAAAACGACATTTTCCGCAAGAGCATAGAAACCAGGGAAGGCTGCCCCACCTACACCTTCTATGACGGCCCCCCGACCGCGAACGGCAAGCCTCACATCGGCCACGTGCTGACAAGGGTCATCAAGGATATGATACCCAGATACCGCACCATGAAGGGCTATTACGTGCCCAGAAAAGCGGGCTGGGACACTCACGGCCTGCCCGTTGAGCTCGAGGTTGAAAAAATGCTCGGCATAAACGGCAAGGAGCAGATTGAGGAATACGGGCTTGAGCCTTTCATAAAGCTCTGCAAGGAAAGCGTTTGGAAATACAAGGGCATGTGGGAGGATTTCTCCGGCACCGTCGGTTTCTGGGCTGATATGGAAAATCCCTACGTCACCTATCACAACGACTTCATCGAATCCGAATGGTGGTCGCTTAAAGAAATATGGAACAAGGGCCTTCTTTACAAGGGCTTCAAGATAGTGCCTTATTGCCCCCGCTGCGGCACCCCTCTTTCATCTCACGAGGTGGCTCAGGGCTACAAGCTCGTAAAGGAGCGCTCCGCCATTGTCAGATTTAAGGCGAAGGGCGAAGACGCGTATTTCCTTGCGTGGACTACCACCCCCTGGACTCTGCCCTCAAACCTTGCTCTGTGCGTAAATCCCGACGAAACTTACGTTAAGGTAAAGGCAGCGGACGGCTACACCTACTATATGGCAAAGGCTCTGCTCGACTCCGTGCTCGGCAAGCTCGCCGACGAGGAAAACGGCGTTAAAGCCTACGAGATACTCGAGGAATACGTGGGCACCGACCTTGAATACAGAGAATACGAGCCCCTTTTCCCGTGCGCAGGCGAAGCGGCGGCAAAGCAGAATAAAAAAGCCCATTTCATCACCGTTGACAATTACGTTACCATGACGGACGGCACGGGCATAGTGCATATAGCTCCCGCTTTCGGCGAAGACGACGCCAAGGTCGGCAGAAACTACGACCTTCCCTTCGTTCAGTTTGTTGACGGCAAGGGCAATATGACCGACGACACCCCCTACGGCGGAATTTTCGTAAAGGACGCCGACCCCAAAATACTCGTTGACCTCGACAAAGAGGGCAAGCTGTTTGACGCGCCGAAATTCGAGCACGAATATCCTCACTGCTGGCGCTGCGACACTCCGCTCATTTACTATGCGAGAGAATCCTGGTTCATCAAGATGACCGCCGTTCGCGACGACCTTGTGAGAAACAACAACACCGTAAACTGGATTCCCGAGAGCATCGGCAAGGGCAGATTCGGCGACTGGCTCGAGAATATTCAGGACTGGGGAATTTCACGCAACCGCTACTGGGGCACCCCGCTCAACATCTGGGAGTGCGAATGCGGCCACAAGCACGCAATAGGCTCCATTGCGGAGCTCAAAGAGCTCAGCGACAACTGCCCCGACGACATCGAGCTTCACCGCCCGTTCATAGACGACGTTACTATTAAGTGCGAGAAGTGCGGCGGCACGATGCGCAGAGTGCCCGAGGTTATAGACTGCTGGTATGATTCGGGCTCAATGCCGTTTGCCCAGCATCACTATCCGTTTGAAAACAAAGAGATTTTCGAGCAGCAGTTCCCCGCGGAATTCATATCTGAGGCAGTTGACCAGACAAGAGGCTGGTTCTACTCCCTCATGGCAATATCCACCCTTCTCTTTAACAAATCGCCCTATAAAAACGTAATCGTGCTCGGCCTCGTTCAGGACGAAAACGGCCAGAAGATGAGCAAATCGAAGGGCAACGCCGTTGACCCGTTTGACGCTCTCTCAACTCTCGGCGCGGACGCTATCAGGTGGTATTTCTACTCAAACTCCGCCCCGTGGCTGCCCAACAGATTCCACGACAAAGCGGTTGTCGAGGGTCAGCGCAAATTTATGGGCACGCTCTGGAACACTTACGCTTTCTACATTCTCTATGCGGAAATAGATAAATTCGACCCCACCGTTCACGAGCTTGACAGAGCCTCTCTTTCCATTATGGATAAATGGCTTCTCTCAAGGCTCAACACTCTCGTCGGCACCGTTGACGGCTACCTTGACTCTTACGCAATACCCGAAGCGGCGAGAGCGCTTCAGGATTTTGTGGACGAAATGAGCAACTGGTACGTTCGCCGCGGCAGAGAAAGATTTTGGAAAACGAGCAACGACAGCGACAAGATCAACGCTTACATGACTCTTTACACGGCGCTTGTCACCGTCATTAAGCTCGCCGCTCCGATGATACCCTTCATGACCGAGGATATTTATCAAAATCTCGTCAGAAGCGTTGACAAATCAGCCCCCGAGAGCATTCATCTTTGCGATTATCCCGCCGTTGACGCCTCCTTTATCGACAAAGACCTTGAGGCTTATATGGACGAGGTGCTCAACGTCGTCACTCTCGGCAGAGCGGCGAGAAACACCGCAAACATCAAAAACAGGCGGCAAAACAGGCGCCGGCAGCGAATGCGAGATTTACCGCGCCGGCTCCAGAGCCTGTCCGTCCGCCGGTTTCAGACGCACCGAATATGTACGCATCGTCTTCAACGGCGATTGTACAGCCTGTCGAATCGTATTCAACCGTCCCCTTTGAACCGGACGCCGTCGAGGAAGAATACGACTACGAGGAAGTCGAGGAATTCGACGAAGATTCCCCATTCTTTCAGGACGAAGAACTGAACGAGGATGAAAAACTCAACGAAGACGAATCCAACTACAACGAGATAGAAGCGCGGCTGCTTGACAAAATCAGCAAGGCGGCTCAGGGCTATGTGGATAAAAACTCGAAAAGCAGGCAAGGAATTGCCAAAAGTTAGAGAGAAGCGCTGGGAACTTCCGGGAATATTTGGGAACGTGTTCCCGGATATTCCCGGCTGGCGCCCAATTAGCATCTGTTGCTTTGATCTTTCAAATCTTTGAAATATTGACTTGCCTATCTTTTATTAATGGATTTTTTTATTAAATTTTATTCTTTTTTTTGGCTCATCCGGTAAGTTGGTACCTAGAATTTGTGCAGGTCAATCCGTTCACGGATTTAACGGATTAAACGGATTTTCACCGATTGTTTAATTGA
>CAJOLX010000067.1 GCA_905235625.1 uncultured Clostridia bacterium | reverse complement strand
GTAAGCACGAGCTCCGCGCCGTAAGCCTTGAGCAGGTTTCTGCGCTCAACGCTCATCGTTTCGGGCATGGTGAGTATTATTCTGTAGCCTCTCGCAGCCGCCACGGCGGAAAGGCCGATGCCGGTGTTGCCGCTCGTGGGCTCTATGATAACGGAATCGGGGGTGAGGAGGCCCTTTGCTTCCGCGTCGTCTATCATCGCCTTCGCAATTCTGTCTTTAACGCTGCCGGCGGGGTTGAAATACTCAAGCTTTGCGAGAATTTGAGTGTCGGGGTCAATATCTTTTACGGAGTTGCTGAGCTTAAGAATAGGAGTGCCTCCGATGAGGTCGGTAATTTTTTCGTAAACTTTCATTTTTTTTGATCCTTTCTGTTTTCAGACGTTTTATCTATGTTAAGTTAAATTATTTTTTCATTTATATTTGCGGCTTAATCGGTTTTAAATCATTTTTAACACGGAGTCAACATCGAAACTGCAGCGAGGATAAATTCATGTAAATCCATCTCCTTTGGATAATGCCTATCGGTATTGTAGGCATTATATCACCGAAAACTGCGTTTGTCAAGTGTTAATTTGCAATTCTTTTATGAAATAAGATATTGACAAAAGGCATGCCTTGTCATATAATATTACTTACTAATTTGATAGGTTTTCTCGATTTTGACATATACGGAGGTAATATATAATGAAAACAGTCAATTCTTCATCGGCTCCCGCCGCGATCGGCCCTTATTCTCACGCCGTTGTTCACGGCGGTCTTGTTTTCACATCCGGTCAGATACCCGTTGACCCTTCTTCGGGCGCCGTTAAGGGCTCTGATATCGAAACCCAGACCCGCGCCGCGATAAACAATCTCGGCTTTGTGCTCAAAGATGCGGGCTCGTCCTTTGATAATGTTATCAAAACGACGTGCTTTCTTAACGATATAAATGATTTCGCGAAGTTCAACGAAATCTACGCCGAATATTTCACCTCGAAACCTGCGAGAAGCTGCGTTGAAGTTTCCGCTCTCCCTAAGGGAGTTTTGGTTGAAATAGAAGCCGTGGCGGAAATATCGGAATAATAGCGACACTCAAAAGGAGACAGACAAATTATGGCAAATCTGCTTGAAATAAAGGGCCTTAAAGCCGGCATAGAAGGCAAAGAAATACTGCACGGAATAGACCTCACCGTCGGCGAGGGCGAAACGCACGTTATAATGGGCCCGAACGGCGCGGGCAAATCCACGCTCGGCTCGGCGATAGCGGGCGACCCGTCTTATATAAAAACGGGCGGCAAAATATTGCTTGACGGCGAAGACGTTACGGAATATACCGCCGATAAAATAGCAAAAAAGGGCGTTTTTCTCTCATTCCAAAATCCCATTGAGGTGCCGGGAATAACTCTCGGCAACTTCATAAGAACTGCGCTTGAGCTTAAAACGGGCGAAAGAATTAAGCTCTGGGATTTCAAAAAGCAGCTTTCGAGCGTTATGAAGGTGCTTCAGATGGATGAATCCTACGCTGACAGAGACCTTAACGTAGGCTTTTCGGGCGGCGAAAAGAAAAAGGCTGAAATACTCCAGCTTCTTATGCTAAAGCCAAAGCTCGCAATCCTTGACGAAACCGATTCGGGCCTTGACGTTGACGCGGTGCGCGTTGTTTCTCAGGGCGTTGAAGAATACAAAAAGCAGGTCGGCGGCGCGCTCATAATCATCACTCACAGCACCCGCATTCTCGAAAATCTGACCATTGACAAGGTGCACGTGCTTGCCGACGGCAAAATCGTGCGCGACGGCGAGCCGGAGCTCATTGACGAGATAAACGCCGGCGGATTTGAACGTATAATTGCGCAGAAGGATTGAATATGAAAGAAAAAACTCAGATAAAAAGCGTTGACAGAACTCTTTATGATTTCAGCTACGGCGACGAAGACGCTTATAAGGTCAAAGAGGGTCTCACCGACGATATCGTAAGGCAGATATCCAAAGAAAAGAACGACCCCGACTGGATGCTTGATTTCAGGCTCAAATCCTTAAAGCTGTTTTACGAAACGCCCGTGCCGAATTGGGGCCCCTCGATAGACGGGCTCGATATAGATAATATCGTCACATACGTAAGGCCCAACACCGAGCGCATGCACACCGACTGGGAAGACGTGCCCAAGGACATAAAAGACACCTTTGACCGCCTCGGCATCCCTCAGGCGGAGAGAAAATCTCTCGCGGGCGTCGGCGCTCAGTACGATTCGGAGCTCGTTTATCACAACGTTAAAGAAGAAGTTGCCGAAAAGGGCGTTGTTTACACCGATATTGAAAGCGCTCTGCGCGGAGAATACGCGGATGTAATCAAAGAGCATTTTATGAAGGCGGTTCCGCCGTCGGACCATAAGTTTGCCGCTCTTCACGGCGCGGTGTGGTCGGGCGGCTCGTTCGTTTACGTGCCGGACGGAGTGCATCTTGACATCCCTCTGCAGTCTTATTTCAGGCTGAACGCAAAGGGCGCGGGTCAGTTTGAGCACACGCTCATTATAGTGGGCGAGGGAGCTTATCTTCATTTTATCGAGGGCTGCTCCGCTCCGAAATACAACGTTGCAAATCTGCACGCGGGCTGCGTTGAGCTTTACGTGGGCAAAAACGCGACGCTCAGGTATTCCACCATTGAAAACTGGTCTAAAAATATGTATAACCTCAACACGAAGAGAGCTATTGTTGAAGAGGGCGGCAAGGTCGAATGGGTATCCGGCTCCTTCGGCTCTCACGTGTCTTACCTTTACCCCACGAGCGTTTTGAACGGCGAGGGCGCGAGGGCTGAATTTACGGGCATCACCTTTGCCGGCAGCGGCCAGGATCTTGACACCGGCACAAAGGTCATTCACAACGCCCCGAACACCTCGTCATACGTGAGCACCCGCTCCATAAGCAAAGACGGCGGCGTTAACACCTTCAGAAGCTCAGTTACGGTTAACCCCAAAGCGGTGGGCAGCAAAAGCTCCGTTTCGTGCGAGTCGCTCATGGTTGACGACGTCAGCCGCTCGGACACCATACCCGCTATGGATATAAGATGCGCCCACGCCGATATAGGCCACGAGGCGAAAATAGGCAGAATAAGCGACGAAACCGTGTTTTATCTGATGAGCAGGGGAATGTCGGAGCAGGAGGCGAGAGCGCTCATAGTAAGAGGCTTTGCGGATAACGTGAGCAAAGAGCTGCCTCTCGAATACGCGGTTGAAATGAACAATCTTATCAGTATCGAAATGAAGGGAAGCATAGGCTGATGAAAATAAATGTTTTGCCTGCCCCTACATGGAATAAACTCAGGGTCAATGAAACAGAGGCTGAAATAAAAAGCCCGTTAAAGCAGACGGAGATTTTTAAACAGGAGCCGTCGGGATTAAAGCCCATATCGGATGAGCGCTTCGGCAAAATAGCCGGAGGGCTCGGCGGGGAATTCGGCGCTTTTCTCGAAAAGAGCGGAGCGCCTGCTCTCTCTTTTGAAACGGACGGAGAAAACAGCGGCGTTATCGGCATGAACGTTGATTTTTCATCCGGCGAAGAAACGGGCGCCGCGAGATTTAATCTCAAACTCGGCGAGGGAGCCGAGCGGACCGTGATACAGTATATTTCCGGCGAGGGCAAAGCCGCTTTTGAGAATAAATTCATCCTCGAAAACGGCTCAAAACTCACCCTCGTGCAGGTGCAGACTATCGATAAAAACGCCGAAATTTATAACGACGTGGGAGCTGTTGCGGGCGACAACGCCTCGTTTAATCTCATTCAGATAATTCTCGGCGGCAAAGATAATTATTACGGCTCTCTCACTTGCCTTGAGGGCGAGGGGAGCGAAGTGAATACCGAAATCGCTTACAGCATGGATTCTTTGAGAAAGCTCGACATGAACTATGAATCCGACCACACGGGCAAAGGCACCGCGAGCGCTATGAAGGTCAACGGCGTGCTCAAGGGCGAGGCGTCAAAAACTTTCAGAGGCACCATTGATTTTCACAGAGGGTGCGCCGGAGCCGTCGGCTCTGAAACGGAAGACGTGTTTTTGCTCGACGATACCGTTATAAACAAAACGGTGCCTCTAATTTTGTGCGACGAAGAGGACGTTGAGGGCTCTCACGGCGCGACCATAGGCAGGGCGGACGAAAGCCTGCTGTTTTATATGGCGTCGAGAGGCATACCCGAGCAGGAAGCGTTCAAGCTTATCGAAAGAGCGAAGATAGACGCTGTCGCATCAAAAATTCCCGACGAAAAAGCGGCGGAAATAATAAGCGGTTTTTTGGCTGAGTGAAACAGCGCCGAAGGCAAAAACGGACGGTGAACTAATATGGAATATAAAGAACTTAACGGGGATATAAGAAAAGAATTTCCAATTCTTAATAATTCGGGCGCGGTTTATCTTGACTCCGCCGCCACCACTCAGAAGCCCTCTTCGGTGCTCGAGAGCGTGGGCAGATATTATCTTGAAGATAACGCCAACCCTTTGAGGGGCATTTACGATTTAAGCGTGAAAGCGACCGACGATTATGAGGACGCGAGGCAGGCGGTTGCCGATTTCATAAACGCGAAAAGCGCGTCCGAAATAATTTTTACCCGCAACGCGACGGAGAGCCTTAATCTTGCGGCGTTCAGCTACGGTCAATCCGTGTTAACGCCATGCGACGAGATAATCGTAAGCACTGCGGAGCATCACAGCAACCTTTTGCCGTGGCAGACCGTCGCCGGAATAACGGGTGCGAAGGTCAGCTTTTTTGACCCCGAGCCGGACGGCAGCTTTGATTTGAACAAGCTCGAGTCGATGATAAGCGACAGGACCAAAATTGTTGCGATAACTCACGTATCAAACGTTACCGGCAGAATTAACGATATTAAAACCATCGCCGCTTTAGCCCACAAGCGGGGCGCCGTTTGCGTTGTTGACGCCGCGCAGTCCGTCGCTCATCTCAAAACGGACGTTCGCGATACCGACGTTGATTTTCTCGCTTTTTCGGGGCATAAAATGTACGCTCCGATGGGCATAGGCGTGCTTTACGTGAAAGAAAATATCGCGAAGGATATGCCTCCGTTCCTTTACGGCGGCGAAATGATAGACAAGGTGACGAAACTTTCGGCGCTCTACGCTCCCGCTCCCCGCAAATTTGAGGCGGGCACGGTGAACGTCGGCGGCGCGGTCGGGCTCAAAAGCGCCATTGAATTCATAAACGCTTACGGCTTTGAGCAGATAATCAGCCTTGAAAACAGCCTGAGCGCTCTTGCCGTTGACGGCATAAAGAAAATACCGGGCGCGCAGATAATCGGCGGCGACAAGGCTTGCAATCACCACGGCATAGTGGCGTTCAGAATTGAGGGCGTGCATCCGCACGACGTCGCTCAGATTTTCGCTGACGAAAACATTTGCGTCAGAGCCGGGCACCACTGCGCCGAGCCTTTGCACAAATATTTTGCCGACATATCCGGCGAAAAAGTGACCTCAAGCACGAGAATGAGCGTAGGAATTTACAACACGAAAGAAGACGTTGAGAAATTCCTCGGCGTTCTCTCCGAAATACGCGAAAGGATGGGATATTGAGTGGGCAATTCATTTTACAATGAAGTGATAAACGAGCACAATCTGCGCCCTTATCACAAGCATCCTCTGCCCGGGGCGAATTTTTCGCTCGACGGCGTTAACCCGTCCTGCGGCGACGAAATCACGCTCAACCTGCTCATAGAGGACGGCGTTATCAAAGACGGCGCCTTTGAGGGCGAGGGCTGCGCGATTTCTCAGGCTTCGGCGGACATTATGCTTGAGCTGATTATCGGCAAAACGGAGAGTGAAGCGATGAGGCTTTACGACCTGTTTAACCGCATGATCAAAGAGGGCATAACGGAAGAAGAGAAGGACGAGCTCGAGGAAGCGGGCCTGCTCGAGAGCATATCCCACATGCCCGCAAGAGTCAAATGCGCCGTGCTCGGCTGGAGAACGATGAAAGAAATTGTGGAAAAATAGAGAAAACACAAATCAAAGAGCATAAATATTTTGAGAATAAAATGCGTGGCGCAAGCCGGTTGCTTGCGCCACGCCGATTTTTTACCGTAATTTTCCAATACTGTTTGCTCTTGTAAGGGCAAACGTTTGCAGTTGCCGATTGTGTATCGTCAACGGCGAGTGTTCTTTAACAGTGTCAACGGATATTACGCCGTTTTGCTCAAAGGTTCAGCAGATTATCTTTCACAAGGTTGAGTCCGAATTTTTCGGCGTATTCGATGCATCTGCGGTGCATGGGCAAATCTCCTACGGGGCCGGGCGAATGAGCGTCAAGCCCTATTATCACCGGATTGCCCTCTTCCGCGCAGCACTGCCAGAATGAATCTCTCGGATAGTGCCTTTCGTCCTCGAGCCCGAGGCGGTTTATTTCGAGCGGCACGGAGCATTTAGCCGCTTCTTTGAGAAATCTGCGCGCGTGGTGCGCGTAAATCTCTTCGCTGCCCACAAAGTTTATGAGGTCGGGGTGAGCGATATAAAGGAATTTGCCGCTTTGACAGGCAAGAATGAGATTGTCAAAATAAGCGGCAAGCACGCTTTCGTCGTCCGTCTGTTTAAACGAAGACTGCCCTTTTTCTTCATCAAATATAAAATGCTGGCCGCATATAAGATATTCGCACCCGAAAGAGCCGATATAGTCAAGGTAATCGTCAAACATATCGGGGTAGTATTCGACCTCGACGCCCACGTGAATTTCAAGCTCGTTTTTGAATTCATCCCTCAGCGCCCTTATGGATTGAAAATAATCGAGCGCTTTATCGGCGGGCACTCTGAAGCCCGAGGTGTGACCCGAAGGGAATATCATGGGACTGTGGTCGGAAAAGCCGAGTATTTTGAGCCCGGCTTTCACCGCCTGCTCGGCATATTCTCTGTCTTCACCCGTAGCGTGGTTGCACCTGTAGGTGTGCGTATGGTAATTTGCAGTTAGTTTATTCATCGGCGTTCCTCTTTTCGACCGGCATTATATCACATTTAAGCCCGTAAGGTAAAGAGAAATTTAAAAGTTGCGGGGCCCGGCTTTTAAACCGAGCCCCGATTTTTATGATTGCCTTTTTGTCTTGTTTAATTCATCTGCCTGCCGCCGGGCATTTCTCCGCGCCCGGAGCCGAAGCCGTCGGGAGGGGCGAAGCCGCCCTGAGAGCCGTCTCGTTCGCCGCCGGGGGCAAAGCCGCCCTGCTCTCCTTCCGAGCCGAAGAAGTTTTCTCCTCCCATTC
>CAJOLX010000066.1 GCA_905235625.1 uncultured Clostridia bacterium | reverse complement strand
TGAGATTCGGCAGGCTTGCCCTTCCCTGCGTGTTTGATGATGATTACAAATTCGAGTGGGGCAAGGCGGTCGTGCTCAGCGAAGGCAAAGACGTAACTATCTGCGCCACGGGCCTTATGGTAAACGAAGCGATTGAGGCAAAGAAAATTCTTGCCGACGAAGGCATTGACGCAGAAATAATCAACGTGCACACAATTAAGCCCCTTGACGCCGAAACCATTCTTGCGAGCGCCGCAAAAACAGGCTGCGTCGTGACGGCTGAGGAGCACAATATCATAGGCGGCCTCGGCAGCGCGGTTTGCGAAGCGCTTTGCGAGGGCGGCAGCCCCGTTCCCGTGCAGAGAGTCGGCGTAAACGACGTTTTCGGCAAGTCGGGCCCCGCAGTTGAGCTGCTTCACATTTTCGGCCTTGACGCCGCGAATATCGCCGCAAAAGCAAAAGCGGCAATCGAATTAAAGAACGGTAAATAATATAATGAGCAACGAAGCCAAACTTAAAAAAACGTTTTTCGGCGGCTTTAAAAAAGAGGGCGTTATTGACTACGTTGAGCAGCTCCAGCGTGAGAACGCAGAGCTTAAAGAACGCGCAGAGCAGAGCGTTGCCGGCGCAGAGGATAAGCTTGCGAGAGCCGACGCCGAAAAGGAGCGTCTTTTTGCCGAAAACGACAGGCTGAAAAAAGAGAAAGACGAGCTTTCCGAAAGAGCGAATGAGCTCTCTCGCAGGCTCGCCGAGCTTGAAAGCGCTCTTAAAGCAGCCGAGGATGAAAGCAAAAGAGCAAAAGCCGAAAGCGAAAATATCGCGGCTGAAAAAAGCAGCGCCGTCATAAGCGACGCCGTTAAATATGCCGACAGCATCGTCGAGGCGGCAAAGCAGTCCGCCGCCGACGTTATGTCAAAGGCAAAAAGCCGCATAAGCAGCGCCGCGGGCGACATTGAGCGCGCGGACGAAAGGGTGAGAACGGCGCAGAATAATCTCGATTATTCCCTCTCATCCGTTAAAGAAAGCGTTGAAGCTATGCTCAAAAGCCTTCAGGGGCTGTCGGACGAATTAACCGAAGAGGGCGGCAGATAATGGCAGAGTATAACGTAAATCTCGGCGAAATCAGAGAGCGCATACCGGAGCTTAAAGCGGGCGACACCGTAAGGCTCAGCGGCACGGTGTATACCTCGAGAGACGCCGCTCACAAAAAGATATTTCAGCTGCTTGACAGCGGCGAAGAGCTGCCCTACGAGCTAAAGGACGCCTGCATTTATTTTGCCGGGCCCACTCCCACTCCGGAGGGCATGGCGATAGGCAGCTGCGGCCCCACCACGTCCGGCAGGATGGACCCTTATTCGCCCCGTCTGCTTGACCTCGGGCTTGCCGCGATGATAGGCAAGGGCGAGAGAAGCGAAGAGGTCAGAAAGGCGATAGTCAGAAACGGCGCCGTGTATTTTTGCGCCGTTGGCGGAGCAGGCGCGCTGTATTCCAAATGCATTGTAAAATGCGAAGAGATTGCTTTTTTTGAGCTCGGGTGCGAAAGCGTCAAGAGGCTTGAAATAAAAGATTTCCCCGTCTACGTCGGAATCGACTGCGAGGGAAACAGTATTTACGATATTTAATAATTCGGGGTGTGAGCGATGTATTTGCTTACGATGAATCCTTTCCTTTCGCTTGCGGCGATAATTCCGGCTGTGTTTCTTCTGGTTAAAATTTATAAAAGCGACGAAATGGAAAAGGAGCCGAAGGGGCTTATAGTTTCCCTTGTAATTCTCGGCATTATATCAACTTCCATAGCCGTTTTGCTTGAAACGGCCGGTTCCGCTGTTCTCGGCAAAATTTTTGAAGAAGGCTCGCTGCTTTACAGAATTTTTATGTATTTCGGCGTGGTCGCCTGCTCGGAGGAGTTTTCAAAATACGTTTTGCTCAAGAAAAGAACGTGGAATTCGCCCCATTTTAACTGCCGCTTTGACGGAGTAGTTTATGCCGCGTCCGTTTCTCTCGGCTTTGCCCTCTGGGAAAACGTGGGCTACGTTTCCGCTTACGGCTTTTCGGTCGCGCTGATGAGAGCTGTCACCGCAGTGCCGGGTCACGCCTGCTTCGGCGTGTTTATGGGCGCATGGTACGGTCTCGCAAAGGCTTGCGAAAACAGCGGCAATTACGCCGCCGGCAAGCATGCGAAGATGATGACGCTGCTTACTCCCATCCTTCTTCACGGCACATATGATTTCATAGCGACGTCCGAATCGACTTTCTTCACCCTCATTTTCTTCGTGTTCGTCGCGCTCATGTATATTTACTCGGTGAGCAAGGTGAAAATGCTCAGCAGGAATGACTATTATATAAGGTAATATTATATTGAGCCTTCGGCTCATGAATTGTTCCTTCGGAACATGAATTGCCTTCGGCATGAATTGCACCTTGGGACGCGTGAATTGAACCTTCGGTTCATGAATTGCCTTACGGCATGAATTGCACCTTGGGACGCGTGAATTGAACCTTCGGTTCATGAATTATTTAGCGAGAAATCATGGCGAAGCCCAAATCATGACGCGAAGCGTCAATTCATTCATACTAAAAATTAAGCGTGACGCAAGTTCTTTGCGCCACGCAATTTTTATGCCTTCAATTCCAATGATTTTACAGCAATATTCTTTTCAGCTCCGGCAAGAAGCGGTGAGTGTCAATGTTTTCGAGCTTATGCGCGTCGGTGCCGATATTGAAGATAACGCCAACTTCTTTGCCTATTCCGAAATATCTTTTATGAAAATCGGGGTCGTCAAAAATCGCGGGCACGTTTAGCTCCCACGTGATTTCTTTTGAGAGGGATTTCTGCATTAAATCGCCTATTTCGTTATCGGTGAAGGAGCGGGTGACTATTCTGAAATCGTCAAAGCATTTTATGTATTTTGCCATAAACGGGTGGGCGAAAGCGTCCGCTCTGCCGCTGTCTATGACCTTGTCCATTATCGCGAGCATGTGCTCGCAATAGCCTCTCGGAGTTTTGTTTTCGGGGTGGACCCAATAGTTCTGATGAAAGTGGTTGGTGGTGTAAAGCCGCCAATCAAGAGAATTGTCGCTCTCCTCGTCGTCGGCAAACTTTCCGACGTCGTATGAAGAAATTTCGCCGCCTATCAGCACCTTGAGCCGGGTGGGATATTCTTTAATCTGCCTGTAAAGCTCCTCTTTTTGAGCCGATAAGGCGTTTTTCTCATCCGGATAGTTGTGGTCGGTGAAAGCTATTATCTCAAGCCCCGCTTTTTCCGCCGCTTTTATCATATCGACCGCGACCATCTCGTCGGCGGCGCAGTGCGAAAAATTTGTGTGCGTGTGGGTGTTGAACCTTGCAAGCTCGTCAAGGTCGTAAGTTTTTTCGTGAATGTACATTTAAAGCTCCGTCCCGAATAAAGTGTTTGCGTTTTGTCTCGTTATGTTGAGAAGCTCGTCGGGCGTAACGCCTGCTGCCTCGGCTATGACCTCGGCAGAGTAAGCAATCAAAGAAGAGTCGTTCCTTTGGCCGCGGAAAGGCACCGGGGTCATATAGGGGCAGTCGGTTTCAATTAGCAACCTGTCAAGCGGCACGGACGCCGCGACCTCGAGAGGCTTCCTCGCGTTTTTAAACGTTGCCGCTCCGCCGAGCCCTATATACAATCCGAGCTTAACCGCTTCTGCGGCAAGCTCCGCCGAGCCCGAAAAGCAGTGAACGACGCCCTTCGGCTTATGCTTTCTCAAAATGCGGAAAGTGTCTTCATGCGCTTCACGGTCGTGAATTATAACGGGCATATTCAGCTCGTTCGCAAGAATTATCTGCTCTTCAAACACCTTGAGCTGCAGCTCTCTCGGCGAAAAGTCATAGTGATAATCGAGCCCTATTTCTCCTATCGCAACGCATTTCGGGTGAGCGAGCATTTCTTTGACCCTTGCAAGATAATCGCCGGGCGCGCCGAGCGCCTCGTGAGGATGCACTCCGCACGCGGCGTAAACGAAATCGTATTTTTCGGCGAGCTCAAGGCTTTTTTGCGACGTAGGCAGGTCGCTGCCGCAGTTCACCACGCCGCAAACTCCTTTACCGGCAAGGCCCGAGAGAACCTCGTCTCTGTCTTCGTCAAAAGCCTCGCTGTCATAGTGGGCGTGGCTGTCGTAAATTTTGCCGTTCATATCGGGGCTTATCTTATCTTGCTGCCCGCGGGCACGGAATCGTCAAGGAATATCACCTTAACGTCATCTTCGCCCACGTCTGCGGCAAGAATCATTCCGCAGCTTTCAACTCCGCAAAGCACGGCGGGGTTGAGATTTGAAACGAGCACCACGGTTTTGCCGATGAGCTCTTCGGGCTTATACCACTTTGCTATGCCGCTTGCGACGGTGCGGCTTTCGCCCGTGCCGACGTCGAGGGTGAGCTGAAGAAGCTTCTTCGCTTTTTTAACGGGGAAGCAGTCAACTATTTTCGCCGCTCTGAGGTCGGTTTTCGCAAACTCGTCAATGCTTATTTTTGCTACGCCCTCAATCTCTGCTTTAAGAGGATTAACGGGGGCAGCCGAAACGCTTGAGAGCTCTTCAATCTCTTTTTCCATATCGAGTCTCGGGAAAATTATTTTGCCCTTAACAACGGAATAAGTCTTTTCTTTGCCGTATTCGTAAGCTTCGCTCCACGTGAATTTATCGCCTATGCCGAGCTGATTTCTTATCTCCGCTGAGGTGTCGGGCATAAAGGGAGCGATGAGCACGGAGGTAATTCTCAGGCACTCGCAAAGGTTATACATCACGTTTGCGAGCTTCGCTTTGTTGCTCTCGTCCTTCGCGAGTATCCAGGGCGTGGTTTCGTCAATGTATTTGTTCGTTGCGCTTATGAGCTTCCAGATGTCGGTGAGAGCAACGGAGAAATTGATGGAGTCAAGATCCTGCTCTGCTTTTTCGGCGGCGGTTTTGGCTGTTTCAATAAGTTTTGCGTCAAATTCTCCGCTCTCTCTGCTTTCGGGAACGGTGCCGTCAAAATATTTCTGAACCATGCTTACCGTTCTCGACAGAAGGTTGCCCAGGTCGTTTGCAAGGTCGGAGTTAATTCTGTTTATGAGATTTTCGTTTGAGAAAACGCCGTCCGAGCCGAAGGCTATCTCTCTGAGCAGATAATATCTCAAAGCGTCAACGCCGTATCTTTCCGCGAGAATAACGGGGTCAACGACGTTGCCCTTTGACTTTGACATTTTGCCGCCTTCAAGCAGCACCCAGCCGTGAGCGTAAACCTTGTCGGGGCAGGGGATGTCAAGCGACATAAGAAAAGCGGGCCAGTAAATGGTGTGAAATCTCACGATATCCTTGCCGATAAAATGAACGTCCGCCGGCCAGAATTTTTGATAAAGGCTGTCGTCGTCGCCGGCATAGCCGAGGGCGGTGATGTAGTTTGTGAGAGCGTCAAGCCACACGTAGATAACGTGGTCGGGATTTACCGGCACGGGAATTCCCCACTTAAATGTGGAGCGGGAAATGCAAAGGTCCTGAAGACCGGGCTTTATGAAATTGTTGATCATTTCATTCTGCCTGCTGACGGGCTCTATAAAGCCGGGGTGAGATTCATAATATTCAACGAGCTTGTCGGTGTAGTTTGAGAGCTTGAAGAAATAAGCCTCTTCCTCCGCTTTGTAAACGGGCCTGCCGCAGTCGGGGCATTTGCCGTCCGCCGCCTGAGTTTCGGTCCAGAATGATTCGCAGGGCTTGCAGTAAAGGCCCTCGTATTTGCCCATGTAGATGTCGCCCTTGTCATACATCTTCTGAAAAATCTTCTGCACCGCTTTTTCGTGATATTCGTCCGTTGTGCGGATGAATTTATCGTTGCTGATGTTCATCAGCTTCCAGAGGTCCTGAATGCCGGCAACTATATTGTCAACGTATTCTTTGGGGGTAACGCCAGCCTCGGCGGCTTTATCCTCAATTTTTTGGCCGTGCTCGTCGGTGCCGGTGAGGAAAAACACGTCAAAGCCCTTGAGGCGCTTGTATCTTGCCATTGTGTCGGCGGCAACGGTTGAATAGGTGTGGCCTATGTGAAGCTTATCCGAGGGATAATAAATCGGAGTTGTGATATAAAAAGTGTTGTTTTTTTCGCTCATGTCGGTGTCTTCCTTTATCAGAGTAATGAAGCGGCGGCGGTGTCAAGAAGCACGAGAACGTCGCTGTGCTGCTGAAGAATTGACGCGGGAACCTGAGGAGTTACCTCGCCTTTTATCATCTTTTTAACGGCGTCCGCTTTTGATTCGCCTGTTGCGATGAGAATTATTTTCTTTGAGCGCATTATCGAGCCTATGCCCATCGTTATGGCGCTTCTCGGCATCGGGATGTCGTCAAAATAAATTGAGTTCGCGTCAATGGTGGACTGCGTGAGAGTTACCTTCCACGCCTCGTCCGTGAATTCGTCGCTCGGCTCGTTAAACGCTATGTGGCCGTTTCTGCCGATGCCGAGCAGCTGAATGTCAATTCCGCCCTTTGCGGCGATAGCCTTTGCGTATCTTGCGGACTCCTCGTCGGGGTCGGCGTTGCCGTCAAGAAAATCAACGTTTGCCATGTTAATGTCGGTTTTTGAAAACAGATTTTCACACATGAAGGTGAAGTAGCTGTTTTTATGGTCCTTCGGCAGGTCGCAATATTCGTCAAGGTTGAAGGTGCTCACGTTTTTGAGAGAAACGAGCCCTTCCGCGCAGCTTTTTGCTATGTAGTCGTAGGTCGGAACGGGTGACGCGCCCGTAGCGAAGCCGAGAACGCAATCGGGGTTTGCGTTAACGTAGTCCACGTAAAGCTTGCCTGCGAATTCGCCTATTTCCGCTTCATTGTTAAATACTTTTATTTCCATTTCTTTTCTCCTCACTTTATTTCAACTTCTTTGCCGAGCGCAGATGAATCGTAAACCGCCTGCATTATCTTTGAGGTTAGCACAGCCTTGTCGATATATTGCCTGTTGGGGCCTGCGTTTTCTCTGACGCATCTTATGAAGTCGTTAATTTCGTTTTCATACATGTCGGTGGTTTTGCACTTTACCTGAGTTTCGGCGAGCATGCCGTTTTTAACGGTGTAGAGCGTGAAATCTCCGCAGTAATTGAGCCTTATGCCGCCCTTGTCGCCCATGAAATCTATGTAGGTTTCGTTTATGCCGATATTCTGAGCCCAGGCGCCGTTGAAGGTTATCACGGGGCCTTCGGTGCGAACGATGCCCGTCACGGAGTCGTCAACGTCAAAAGTGCCGTCGAGGTTTTTCGTGTTTTCAGCCCACATCGAGGTGTAAACGTAGTTTTTCATGTCGGAGCCGATTTTTGAAAACGCCTGACCGGAGGCTGTCAGCGGCTTTGGGTCTCCGCAGCAGTAAAGTATGAGGTCGAGGTAATGAACGCCCCAGTCGATAAGCGCGCCGCCGCC
>CAJOLX010000065.1 GCA_905235625.1 uncultured Clostridia bacterium | reverse complement strand
CCCCCGAAAAGTCGCAGACTTTTTGGGGAGAGGAGGAGCAGCGGAGCGAGTGAGTTTTCGCGCGGACAAGCTTTTGATAGGCGCGGAAACGAGCGATACACAGCTTGCGACGACGAACGAAAGCCCTTGCAAGCGGTAAACCAATTTTATAAGGATGCTCTCGCATAAGAGTCTATCGCCACACCCGCCCCTTCGGGGCACCCTCTCCGTGCTTGGAGAGGGCCAGCCCTACCACTCAGCATACCTTTTGCAAATGCCTCTCGATTAAGCAAGAGCAAACTGTAAGCAAGGAAATTTTAAGTTGATAAAAGCATTTTTAATTAAACTGTATTAAACTTTCAAGCAAAACAAAAGGTTGCTTTACCTATCCACCGAACTTTAATTCCGTCGCTGTAGCTTTCGGAGCCGCCGCACCTCTTGGCCCTCTCCAAGAACGGAGAGGGTGGCTCGGCGCTTGTCGCCGAGACGGGTGTGGCGATAAAATCGGCTTGCCCCTTACTGCCGCAGGCGACATCGTCGCCGAAGGCCCTTATAAGAATACACTCGGCGAAGCCCCTCTTCTCTTCTCTCTTCATTGAAATTGCCCCTTATTAAAATACACTCGTCGAAAACTCATATCATATCAAGCAAAAAGCACAGCAGAGCGTGGATGTTTACGCGCTCTGCTGTTTGCGTTATTGTATTACGGAATATTCCGTTTTATTTTTTTGCTTCGACTTCCAGAAGCTTTCCGAAGCCTTTTACAATATCGGAC
Organism: uncultured Clostridia bacterium; assembly: GCA_905235625.1. Classification (GTDB taxonomy): domain Bacteria; phylum Bacillota; class Clostridia; order Oscillospirales; family Acutalibacteraceae; genus CAG-177. Next base: position 6,669 of record CAJOLX010000065.1, on the reverse strand, counting down.
GCGCTCGTGTTTGATACGGTCATGAGCATTGAGTTGGAAACCTCGTTGCCTCCGTCTCCGTTATAGATGATGAGCGGGGTGAGAATACCCTGCGTTGTGACGGTATCGGGCAGATTATATCCAATCGCGTCATTTGTAATGCCCATGACGAGCAGCTGCTTGTCCTCGTCGCCGGACGCTTCTCTGACCATGTCTTCGAGCGTGCGGTAATCCCAGTCTTTGCCGCTCCACGACTGCGCGCCGGTCCACAAGGTTTTGCCGTCGTAGCCCTCTTTCGTGCCGTAAACGCACGCGGGCGCGAGCTCTCCGGGCAGGGTGATGAAGGCGACGTTTTCGCCGAGCTCTATGTATCCTATTTCAACCATAATGCCGTAGCCGCTCTCGGCGGATGACGAACGCACCGCGTTGTAGCCGAGGGTGCCGGAGGTTGCTCCGAGCTCCATAAGGCCGTAATCGCAGTCAAGAAGAATTTCGGTCGCTTTGATATTGATAACGGGGGCGACCTCTTCTTTTTCTTCGGAAGCGTCAATCACGTAATGGGCGAGCGAATAGCCCTTTTTGTACATGTCTCCGAAGCCCGGCTCGCAGCCTTCGTAAAGCTCAGCCGCAACCTTTTCGCCGTATCTTGCGACCCATTCTTCCCTTGTGAGGGCTTTGGACGCAGCCCATTCCTCGGCGTCTTCGCCTATTTCAACGTCGGGCGAGGAAACGCCCGCCTGCGTGCCCTGAATGAACATAAAGTCGTAGCCGGCGTCCTTCATGGCAAGCTTCATGTAGTAAGGATAGTCGCAGTCGGTCATGTGGGTGTCGGTGGCGTTTGCTGAAACGGGGTGAGCTCCGATATTTGAAACAATGGTCTTTTTGCCGCTTTCGGATTCAAAAATGAACGACGAAAATCTGTTTTGCGTTTTTGCGCCGCTGTTGAATTTATCTCTCGCGCCTTTGGTTTCTTCGGTGTTAAAGAACGAAAAGCTGCCGCTTTCCATGCCCGAAAACGCTCTGTCCGCAGCGTCGGAAGCCTTTTCTATAATAGAATCGCGCATATCCTTTTCGAGGGTGTAAATGTATTGGTCGGAGCCGAAGCGCTTTAAAAGATTGGCAAAGAGCACGCCGAGTATTCTCTTCCAATACATGCCCTGAGTGTCAAGGCCCGCATGGCAGTGAGAAGCGCTGACGGTGCAGGAGAGAATATCGTCGTGCGAAACGCCGTATTGCCCGAGCTTCTCTTCAACCGCTTTCCTTATGTCGCGGCAGGTAAAGCTCGTAATGCCCACGCCGTCAAGGCTTATCATGACGATAAGGTCCGCCTTTCCGTTGCCGTTTGTGTCGCTGTTATTCGTGAGCACGAGGGCGCTAACTCTCTGGTCGGAATAAATCTTGTCTATCTCCGCCTGATAACCGCCGCCGCTGTGCCTCTTGTCAAGGCAATATCCTTCGGGGTCGGGGTTGCCGTTTGCGTCCCGGCGCCATTTTTCGGGAATAATGCTGTTGTCGGCAAAGCCCGCTTTCCAGCCGCTGCCTTCAACCTTGCCGTCGGTGCCGGGGTAGAAATATTCGCCCTCGCCCACCTTGTAATCCTCGGCTTTTTTAATGCCGAAGCGAACGTTTATCGCGGTCAAGACGGCAAAAAGTCCGTCCTGCACAACGCCGAAAACGTTATCGACCGAATGCTCCAAAAAGCCGTAGCCCTCTTTGTCTTTGCCGCCGTTTGCGGCAAAAGCGTTAACGGAAGCGCCGACGATCATTGCTGCCGAAAGCGCTATCGCCGTCACTTTTTTAAGAAATTTAATTCCTCTTTTTCCGCAGGATTTTGTTTCCATGGCAAACCTTTCTCCTTTTTTGATTTTATTGCTTCAATTATATCATGCCGCCCTGTTTTCTTCAATTGAAATTTCGCATAAATATGCCCTTAAAACTTTGACAAAAAAGCAGGGCGCGAATTTAAAATTCACACCCTGTTAAGCTCTGTTTATTCGGCTTTTGCTTCGTTTTCTTCGGTTTTACCCGGCTCGTCGCCGTCGGTTTTGGGCAGAGATTTAAAGAAGCTTATTGCAAACGGCACGGCGAGCGGGAGCGAGAGCACGGTCGAAATCGGCTGAGCCTCCTGTATGCCGGAAAGCCCCCTCAAAGCGGTGAGAATAATGAGTGCCGGTATGAAAAACAAGCCGTTTCTCGCCGCAGAAAGAATGGACGCTTCCGAGCGCCTGCCCGTGCTTTGAAGCAGCATTTCGGTGGTGACGCAGGGCGCGAGGAAAAGCGAGGCGACCGCCTGGAGCCTTAACGCTCTCGTGCCTATCTCTATAACCTCCGGGTCGTTTCTGAAAACGGCTATCATGCCGCCCGAAAACAGTAGCAGAATAACGCTCGCAACGGTTATGACCCCCTGCGACACGGCGGTCGTGAAGACGTATCCTCTGCGCACTCTCGAATATTTGCGCGCGCCGTAGTTGAAAGCCGAAACGGGCTGAAAGCCCTGGCCCACTCCGATCGCTATTGAAAACGCGAAGAAGAAAATTCTTGAAACTATGCTCATTGCGGCAACGGCGGCGTCGCCGTAAAGGGCGCATCTTGAGTTAAGAAGCACTGTGGTTATGCTGTTAAGCCCCTGCCTTATGAGGCTCGGCATGCCGGTAGCCATAATGTTGAGCACCGACCTTCTACCGACGTGAAGCGCTCTTTTCACGCTTATCTGAGTTTCGGATTTGCCGAGCTTAAACATCGCGAAGAGTATTGCCCAGCTTACAAACTGCCCTATCGCGGTTGAAAGCCCCGCTCCGTTTATGCCCATGTTGAGCCCGAACATAAATATGGGGTCGCCTATCATGTTGAGCACGGCGCCGGTCATCATGCCTATCATGCCCAAATTCGCCTTGCCCTCGTAGCGCAGCACGTTGTTGAGCGAAAGCGACGAGCTCATAAACGGCGCGGCTATGAGAATGTAGGCAATGTAGGTTTTCGCGTAAGGCGCTATGGTGGGAGTGCTGCCGAGAATAACGACTATGTCGTCAAGAAACAAAAAGCCCAAAACGCAGAGGATTATGCCGCAGAGCATCGAATAATAAAAGCCCGCCGAGGCGTGGTCAGAGGCTTTTTCTCTGTCGCCCGCGCCGAGAGCTCTTGAAAGAATGCTGCCCGCGCCCTGGCCGAACATAAATCCGAACGCCTGAATAATGGACATAAAGCCGAAAACAACGCCGACGGCTCCGCTCGCGGAGGTGCCGAGCCTTCCGACAAAAGCGGTGTCCACAAGATTATATATATTGTTTATGAGCATTGTGATAATGCTCGGCACAGACAGCGTGATAATCAGCTTTGAAACCGGGGTCTGTGTCATTTTTGCGTATTGCTCCGACTTGTCGTTTTTCATCCTGTCAGCCCCTGAGCCCGAATTAAGCTCCCTTTCGGGAGCTTTGTGTCGGCAAATTATTTAAGCGTTAATCCTTGCTGTCGGGAATGAACGCGTCGTGAATTGCGGCGACCGCTTTGTCGGCGTCCGCTTTGTCAATGAGCACGGAGATTTTGATTTCGCTCGTTGAAATCATCTGAATGTTGATATCCGCCTCAAAAAGAGCCTTGAACATCGACGCCGCAACGCCCGGATGCGTTTCCATGCCGGCTCCTACCGCGGAAACCTTGGCAACGTTTTGATCGTCATATTCTATTTTGAGCCCTGCGGTAAGCTCGAGACCGCGAAGCACCTCGAGGGTCTTTTCGCAGTTGTCGGCGGACACGGTGAAGGTGATGTCTTTAGTGTCGTTTCTGCCGACTGACTGAAGGATAATATCAACGTTTATGTTTTCTGCGGCAAGCTTGCCGAAGATTTTATAAGCAATACCGGGCACGTTAGGCACGCCGATAATTGAAATTCTCGCCACGTTAACGTCTTTTGTAACGCCTCTTACAAGCATTTTTTCCATTTTAACACTCTCCTTAACTATCGTGCCGGGCGCATTGGTCATGCTTGACAGCACTTCCAACACCACGTCGTATTTTTTAGCCATTTCAACGCTGCGGTTGTTGAGCACCTGCGCGCCCAGAGTGGCAAGCTCAAGCATTTCGTCATAGGTTATCTCGCTGAGCTTCACGGCGTTTTTGACCTTGCGCGGGTCGGCGGTGTAAACGCCCTCAACGTCGGTGAATATCTGGCAGCGGTCGGCGTGCATTGCCGCGGCTATCGCGACTGCGCTCGTGTCGGAGCCGCCTCTGCCGAGGGTGGTTATATCGTCATAGCGGTTAATGCCCTGGAAGCCCGCGACAACTACGATATTCTTTCTTGAGAGCTCAACCTTAATGCGCTCGGTGTTGATTTTTTTAATTCTCGCCGAGCCGTAAACCGAGTTTGTGGAAAATCCCGCCTGCCAGCCGAGCAGAGAGCAAACAGGGAAGCCGAGCTTTTCTATAGCCATGGAGAGCAGCGCAATTGAAATCTGCTCGCCCGCGGCAAGAAGCTGATCCATCTCTCTCTTTGAGGGCTTCGCGCTTATTTCAGCCGCCTTCGCGATAAGGTCGTCGGTGGTGTCGCCCTGAGCGGAAACAACTACCACCACGTCGTTGCCTTTGGCGTAAGTTTCCGTGACTATGCGAGCCACGTTCATCACTCTTTCGGCGTTCGCAACGGAGGAGCCGCCGAATTTTTGAACAATCAATGCCATATATTTACCTCTTCTGTCAATAATCGGTTATTCTGATAACTGAGAGCGCCTGAGCTCCCGCCGAGCCGAGCAGGGCGTTTAATGAGCCGTAGGAAAGCTCCGGGGTCGTGAAGCAAACCTCTGAGGACTCCGCCGCGGCGCTTATAATCTTCGCGCCCGGTATCGCTCCGGCAATGCCGCTTTCGCTGCCGCTCGCTCTTACGAGCCATTCGGAAACGAAATCATCGCCCGAAACGACGTATCCTTCGCTGCCTTCGTCCCATTCGGGGCTTCTGTCGCAGCCGTTATGCTTCGCGCAGTCCGCCATATCGGCGACAACGGCGCTCGCCGTGGGCAGCTTGCCTGCGCCGGGGCCGTAGAAGCAGACCTCTCCGACGGCGTTGCCTCTTACGAGCACGCAGTTGAAAACGTCGTCGCAGGCGGCAAGCTGACTGCCGTTTTTAACGAATGACGGGCAAACGATAACGGCTATTCTTCCGTCGCCGAGACGGTCGGCGCTGCCTATGAGCTTTATTGCGCCGCCGAGCTTTTTGGCTGCCTCAACGTCCGCTAAATTAACGTTTCTTATGCCTATCGCCTCAACGTTGCCCGGGTCAACGTTTTTGCCGAAGCAAAGGTCGGCAAGAATGCATATCTTTCTGAGAGCGTCAATGCCGTCAACGTCAGCGGTGGGGTCTTTCTCGGCGTAACCGAGCTTTTGCGCGGAGGCGAGAGCGTCTTCAAAAGCGGTGTCGTTCTTAATCATCTCGGTGAGAATATAATTGGTGGTGCCGTTGAGAATGCCCGCAACGTGGGTTATCTCGTTGCCCACAAGGCACTGCGAAACGGGCCTTAAAACGGGAATGCCGCCGCCCGTGCTCGCTTCAAACAGGAAGTTCGCGCCGTTCGCCTTGGCGCATTCGAGCAGCTCCCTGCCCTTAACGGCAACGAGCTCTTTGTTTGAGGTGACCACGCTTTTGCCGCTTTTAAGCAGCGCGCTCACAAATTCATAAGCGGGGTGAAGGCCTCCCATGGTTTCCGCCACAACCTCGATTTCGGGGTCGGTGAGGATATCGTCAAACTTATCGGTTATAATATCTTCAAACGGGTCTCCGGGGAATTTTCTGATGTCAAGAATTCGTTTCAATTCAAGCTCAAAGCCGCATTTTTTCTTAATGGAGCCGGCATTCATTTTCAAAACCTCCGCCACTCCCGAACCTACGGTACCGTAGCCCATAACGGCGACAAACATCCCCTCATCTCCTTTCAATATAAAAACAGTTATTTTATACTATAACACATATTTTCTCTATAATAAAGGATTTTTTGCGCTTTTCTCCGAAATTTTATTGCGCAATGCCCGCCGCCGTTGACTTAAAAGGAATAAAAAGCTATAATCTAAATGATAAAACGACAAAAAAACAAGCGATGAAAGGAGCTAACCGATGTTTTACAAATTTACCGCGGGCTACGGCAAACAGATTTGCGTGATACTCTATTCAGTGTTTTCGGCTCTTTTGGCACTCAAAATATGGCTGCCGTTCGTTTTGCTCGCCGCCCTGCACGTTGCCGAATACGTTATTAAAGGCTATAAGGTGGGCAAAAGGAGCGGAGACGGCATCATCCCCTCGTTTTTAAACTGCCTGTGTTTCGGCTTCACCTGGTGGCTTCCGCTCGAAAGGCGCCTTGACCGCTCGGAAAAAGCCAAAGCTCAAAATCGGGAGCAAAATTGACCGCCGCAAAAGGCAAATATAAAAGCAATAAAATTTAAGCAGGTCACGGATTTTAAAATCCGCGGCCTGCTTTTTTAAATTGCCGTTTTATTCTTCGCTTAATGCGTCAGCCCTTATTACAGGCTTTCTTTTCGGCGATTGATAAAACACACTGCAAGCATTGCCACTCCGAACATCAGCATGACCGCAGCGATAACCGCCGTGTGGTTGCTGCTGCCCGTGTGAGGAACATGCTCGCTCCTTGACGTTTCGGGCTCCGTTACCGAGGTGTCTTGCGATTCGGGAGCGGTGCCGTCGGGTCTTGT
>CAJOLX010000064.1 GCA_905235625.1 uncultured Clostridia bacterium | reverse complement strand
AAGCAGTGCTTTTTTCAGTTATATTCGCCTGCGGCGAGTTATATTGCTTTGCAGTTATATTCGGCTTTACGCCGAGTTATATTACGCGTTGCGCAGTTTTCGCGAATATAATATCACTTTTCGCTTCAGCGAAAAATATCACTGCGGCAAAGCGTTAACATTATTTGCGCCAAAGGCGCAAACATCAGTTAACTTCTTACTGCTTTTATGGACGAAAAGCTCCGAACCTTCAGTATCTTATCTGCATGCGGTTCATTTTTTCTCACCGTTTTTGCTTTCTTTGAGTATTGCTTCGGCATTTTTAACGCTTTCTTCAATGCAATAGGTTTTACACTCTGCGGAAAATTTTGCCGTGAGAGACTTATAGCAATCAATCAGAGCTTGGCTCCTTGTCTTTTCCTCAAGGTCTTCTATTATTTCGCTGATCCACACGAAATCTTTCGCCAAACAATCATTTTTCAGAAACTCGATAGTTGAATCAACGTCTTCAGACAGAATATCAATTTCTTTTTGGCAGCAGCTGTCTATTCCTTCAGCCCATTCTCCCTGACTGATTGTTTCAACATATTCTCTCTCTTGAATGATTTCTCTGAAAAGTTTGATATCCATTATTTTTCCTTTCTTGACAGATTGTTTGGAGTCAAGGAAAATAGTTGCAATTTTACCATGCGTCCGAATTATGCGTTTACAACAGCCTGTTAAAATGCGGAATTGCAAATTACATACAAGCTGAAAGCAGAGCGCAGATTTCAAGATCCACGCTCTGCTATATTTATCCATAACTTTTTTCGTTTTGTTCTTCGCTTAATACGGAAGTCCAAGTATAGAATGTTTACGCTTTGCCGGCGCAGCCAAGCACATCCGTAATCTTATGCTCAACCATGCCCTGAATAGCCTCGCGCGCGGGGGCGAGATACTGTCTGGGGTCAAAGTGAGAGGGGTTCTCAGCCATATACTTTCTTATGGCGGCGGTCATTGCGAGGCGAAGGTCGGAGTCGATGTTGATCTTGCAAACGGCGTGCTCTGCGGCCTTGCGAAGCTCGCTCTCGGGGATGCCGATGGCGTTATCCATCTTGCCGCCGTACCGATTGATTTCGTCAACGAACTCGGGGATGACCGAAGACGCGCCGTGAAGCACGATGGGGAAGCCGGGAAGTTGCTTCTCAACCTCTTCGAGAATGTCAATTCTGATTTTGGGATCCTGGCCGGGCTTGAATTTATAAGCGCCGTGGCTTGTACCGATGGCTATCGCGAGGGAGTCAACTCCGGTGCGGCTCACGAAATCAAACACTTCTTCGGGCCTTGTGTAAGAAGAATCCTCTGCGGAAACCTTAACGTCGTCCTCAACGCCGGCAAGTCTGCCGAGCTCGCCCTCAACGACAACGCCGTGAGCGTGAGCGTATTCAACGACCTTTTTGGTCACTGCGATATTCTCTTCGTAGGGCAGAGAAGAGCCGTCTATCATAACGGAGGTAAATCCGCCGTCGATGCAGGCTTTGCAGGTTTCAAAATCGGGACCGTGGTCAAGGTGAAGAGCGATGGGAAGGCCGGTGGTTTCAACGGCTGCTTCAACGAGCTTTACGAGATAGGTGTGGTTGGCGTATGCTCTCGCTCCCTTGGAAACCTGGAGAATCAGAGGCGCGTTGAGCTTCTGAGCTCCCTGCACTATGCCCTGAATTATTTCCATATTGTTCACGTTGAAAGCGCCGACGGCGTAACCGCCCTTGTAGGCATCCTCAAACATCTTGGTAGTTGTTACTAACGGCATAAAAATTTCTCCTTTTTCGTCATAATGTATAAATTATATCAAAAACGCAGGATTTGTCAACTTTAAAGGCTGTTTTTTTGCAATTTTTGCGCCGCTTTGAAACAAACGGCGCGATACGGTCAAATTCATTTTGAAATTTGCCCCGCGGAGCGTTTTAACGCAGATATTTTTTAAGATTTATTGCAATTCACGGCGGCATAATGTATAATTCATTTACACAAACTTTTCAAGAGGTAGTTTATGAGAACCGAGATAGTGGATATAAACGGCGCAGGCGAGCTTGACGCTTTCACGGCGCGCCACCCGAACGGCCATTTTCTGCAGACCTCTCTCTGGGGCAAAGTAAAGGACGATTGGGGCTGGTTCGGCGTAATTTGCAGGGACGACGGCGGAGAAATCAAGGGCACAATGGCTGTTTTGCTGCGCAAAATAACCGCAACGCCTTATCACATGATGTACGCTCCGAGAGGCCCCGTTTGCGATTTTGACGATGAAGAAACTTTCAACCTGCTCATTGACGCCGCAAAGCAGGAAGGCAAAAAATACAAGGCATACGAGCTGAAAATCGATAAGGACGTCCCATCGGACAACGAGGTTTACAAGGGCATAACCTCGAAGGCGGGGTTCATTCCGAAGGAGAGGTCTCTCGACTTTGACGATTTTCAGTGCAGATTTGTTTTCAGAATAAATATTGACGGCAGAAGCGAAGACGAAATATTCTCATCCTTCGCCTCAAAGCATCGCTACAACGTGAGAGTCGCTTTAAAGCACGGCGTTGAAGTGAAGATTTGCTCGAGCGAAAAGAAAGAGGATTTTTTTGAAATAATGCAGATAACGGGCGAGAGAGATAATTTTGCCATTCGCTCCGCGGATTATTTCGGCAAAATACTCGACGTTTTCGGCGAAAACGCCCGCCTCTATATGGCATATTATGAGGAAAAGCCCATCGCGGGCACTCTCGCCGTTCGCTGGGGCAACAAGGTGTGGTATTTTTACGGCGGCTCCCTCTCATCCCACAGAAACGTTATGCCCAATTACCTGCTGCAGTGGGAAATGATAAAATGGGCGATAGAATCCGGCTGCGATATTTACGATTTCAGAGGAGTTTCCGGCAACCTTGACGAGAGCAATCCTCTTTACGGGCTTTATCGCTTCAAAAAGGGCTTTAACGGCGATTTCATTGAGTTCGCGGGCGAAATGGATTTGATTTTGAAGCCTGCCGCGGCAAAAATCGTTGCGGCAAGTCAGGAAATAAAGAAAAAAATCAGGTAGGTGCCATTATGATTAAAGTAACTGTTTGGAACGAAGGCGTTCACGAAAAATTCAGCCGCGAGGTGTCGCGCGTTTATCCCGACGGAATTCACGGCTGCATAAGGGATTTTCTTGAAACCGACGATGAAATTGAGGTCAGAACCGCCACTCTCGGCATGAAGGAGTGCGGCCTCGGCGACAGCGTGCTCAATGACACCGACGTGCTCATCTGGTGGGGACACATGGCTCACGGCAAAGTGCCCGACGGGCTCGTTGACAAAATTTACGACAGAGTGCATAAAGGCATGGGGCTCATAGTGCTTCACTCGGGCCATCACTCCAAGATTTTCAAAAAGCTGATGGGCACCACCTGCAATCTCTCATGGAGAGAGGGCGACCGAGAAAGAGTGTGGCTCGTCGATCCGTCGCACCCCATCGCTCAGGGCGTGCCCGAAAGCTTTGAGCTCGACGTTGAAGAAATGTACGGCGAGAGATTTGACATTCCTCAGCCCGACGAGCTCGTTTTCATGGGCTGGTTCGCGGGCGGCGAGGTTTTCCGCTCCGGCTGCTGCTGGAAAAGAGGCTTGGGCAAAATATTCTATTTTCAGCCCGGTCACGAGAGCAATCCCACTTATCACAACGAATACGTGCAAAAAATCATCATTAACGCCGTTCACTGGGCGGCTCCTCTTGGCGGCGTAGCCGACAAGCTCGAATGCCCTCACATAAAGGTTTCGCCCGAAAAGAGATATGAGGAAAGCAAAAATGGATAATCTTAAAATAAAAAAGCTGAGAGAAAACGCGCGCGTGCCGTTCAGAGCCACTCCCGGCAGCGCAGGTATGGACCTTTACGCCTGCATTGACTCGCCGCTCACTCTCGAAAGCGGAGACACGGCGCTCATACCCACGGGCATCGCGATCGAGCTGCCCTCAAGCGAGCTTGCCGCATTCGTTTTCGCGCGCAGCGGGCTTGCAATAAAGCACGGCATCGGTCTGCTCAATTCTGTCGGAGTAATAGACAGCGACTACAGGGGCGAAATCTGCGTGGGAGTTATCAATCAGATGAAAGAAGCTTACACGATAAGCCCCGACGAGAGAATAGCTCAGCTTGTAATAATGCCGGTTTCGCTCATTGAGCCCGTTGAGGTTTCGGAGCTGAGCGACACCGAGAGGGGAACTGCCGGTTTCGGCTCCACAGGTAAAAAGTGAAATGAAAGTTAAATCATTAAGAGCTTTTGCCGCTCTGATTCTTGCGCTGTCAATGCTTTGCGGCATAACGGCTTTCGCCGCCGAAAGCGAAAACAAACCGTTTGAAGACAGCATGTTTTTTGAATACGGCGACTACAGCATCCATTACAGAACGGTGCCTGCCGAGGGTGAGCAAAGAGGCCGCATTCTCATGATTCACGGCTTTATGTGCAGCACTTATTCCTGGCGCAATTTAGCCGCGGACATGAGCCGAAGAGGCTATGAATGCGTTTTGGTCGATTTGCCCGATTTCGGCTTCAGCACCCGCGAAACGGCAAGCACAAACGTAGTGCCGCGCGAAGAGATCATCACGGCTCTAATGGAGAGCATAGCCCCGACGGACGAATGGATAATAGCGGGCCACTCAATGGGCGGAGGGGTCGCGATAAACATCGCCGCAGTAAATCCCGTAAAGGCTTTGCTGCTCTATTGCCCCTGCCCACAGCCTACTTTTCCCGCTTTTCTCGAAAGAATTGTCAAAACGAAGCTTGTTGAGAATATGACGGACACCTTCCTGAGGCTCGGCGTAAGAATAGACCCGCTTGTGAGGGCGGTTATTTTCGCCGCGACGGCGGATTATGAATTCGCAAAAGAATATGACCTTTCCGGCGTTACCGACCCCGTGTTTTATGACGGCTTCGGCAAAGGCATTTGCGAAATGATGTATAACGTGCAGCCTACCGACCTTGAGAAAGCGAAAAACATAACGGCGCCCGTGCTGCTTTGTCAGGCGGAAAAGGACGTCATACTCACCTCCGCTCAGAAAACGGAGATAAACGAAACTTTTGACTTTGCCGAGCAGCACGTTCTTGCCGGCGCGGGTCATCAGTGCATAGAAAACAGAAGCGCTGAACTTTCGGAAATAACCGACGGGTTCCTCACCGCAAACGGTGTTGCGGGAGCATAAAATGGCTGAAAGAAAAAGGGCAAAATTTAACGTAAACAAGGCTGCGGCAGGCGGAAGAATGCCGCAGCTTGGGGTTTTTATATTCTTTTTCGTTTATCTTTGCCTTTATGACTACTTCATCGTGCTTCACACAAACATACCGGAGCTGAGCGGAGAGGTGCTCACTTATCACATAGTTGATTACAGCTTCGGCTTTTGCACAAAGCTGCTTCCCGGCGCGATTATTCACCTCTTTTTTGACTCCGTCACAAAACAGACTGTCGCCGTTTACGCCCGGGTTCTTTACGTTATCTCTCTGGCTTTGGTGTCTTTCTTCATATCCAAAGTCGTTTCTTCCATTGAAGAAAAGGGCAGCAGAGTTGCCGTTTTAATTATATGCATATTTTTCGTTACCGGGCCGAGCACGATAAATATGTTCGCGACGAACGTCGGCGTGCTCGATTTTTACTGGTTCCTTTTCGCTCTGCTGTTTTTGATTTTTGCCGAAAACAAGTATTTAAAATATCTCGTTCCGCTTTTGTTCGCGGCTGAAATACTCGTGCATTTCGGCTCTATAATTTGCTACGTCATCTTTATGGGCATGGTGATGCTCTTTAAATGCTCCGCGGAAACGGACAAAAAGCAAAAGAGAATTCTTTTCACGCTCCTCGTTGTTTCCGTTGCCTTAACACTCGGGCTGTTCGTTTATTTCATGATTTTTGAGCAGTCAAACGTCACTATAAAATCAATGCAGGAATTTAACGACGAGCTGTTTGCGAGAGCCGGTGAAAACGCCGACGCCATACATTACAAATATTATGATTTCGCTTTCTTCAGAGACGAAGCGGTCAAATACCCCGAATTTTACGAGCAAATAGACATGCGTTCCTTGGCGGGATACAGCCTGTCGCTTCCCCTGCCCGAAAAATTAAACGACGCCGTGAATATGATGTTATCTCAGGTCGTTTACACCCTGCATTCCGAATTAATAGCGGAATCCCACAGAGGGCTCAGGCTCATCGTTTACGTTTACGGGCTATTGCTGCCCGTCGTAGCTTTCGTTTATTCAATTTACATTAAGCTCATAAAAGAAGAGAAAGACAAGCTCACAAAGCTTTGTTTCATTCTGCCGCTCATTCAGTTCCCGTTTTGCTCCATAGTCGGGCTTCTCAATTCCGTGGATATTAACCGCTGGATAGGCGAATCCTTCATAATCTTCATGGGATATTTTCTCTACGTTGTCTATAAGCGAAGCGACGTTTCGGAGCTTGTAAAAACGAGCGGCAAAAAGATAGATTGGCGGCTGCTGCTTTCTTATTATTTCGTTTACGCCAACGTCACGCTGAACTTTTTCACTTCGTGAGGTGAGAACAATGAAGCATTTAAAAACCGCTTTGGCGGCAGTTTATATCGTTTTGATTTTCATCGGATTCAGCGAATTCCGTTATCATTCCATGAATACGTGGATTCTTTACGCCTCAATATACGCCTGCTCGCTCATTTGCTTCGGCTTTAAGCTCGGGCCTTGGTCGGCGGCGGCTGTGCTTGCGGTGAGCGCCTTGGCTTTTTATTACGACGGCGCGTTTGCTTTCATGTATTTCCCGATATTTTCCGACTTTTCAGCGCTAAAGGCAATGCGCGAGCTGCCCGATTATCGCAGCAAAAAGCTCTATGCCGCCGTGTTTACGGGCTTTTCGCTCACTTCGCTTGCGGCGCTGATTTACAGGTCATATTTTCTCGCCCAAAGCAGACGTTTCTTCTATAACGATGCAAATCTCCGCTACGGAATGGGCAAAATAATCATTTTCGGCATTGCCGCGTCGGCGCTGCTCGTGATAATCGTTTCGGCGCTCGATAAAAAAGGCGTGTCGTCGCCCCTCGCCGAAAAGCTGCTGCTTGCGAGATTGAACCTCGACCCCGCCGAAGGCAAAGGCAGGCGCCGCGTTCCGATAAATCTGTCGGACCTGCTCAATTCAGCAATAATAGCCCTCACCTGCTTCTACTTTTCGGCAACCTCATTTAGCGGAGTCAGAAGCGGTCTGTGCGTTGCCGGGTGGATAGTTGATTTCATCCTCGTTTTGTCACTGAGATTTGATAAGCAGCCGTTCAAGAAAGCGGGAGAATACATATATTCAAAATTATAAAAAAGTGTATTGCTTGACTTCCGTATCAATCGAAGAAATGAGCAAACGGGAGTTTAATGAAGGCACTCGCTTTGCTCGTTAATGAAGACAGCATTGCCGCAAGGTGATATATCTCGCTTTCGCTCGATGTGATATGTTTGCCTTACGGCAAACGCGATATTTTTCGCTGACGCGAAAAGTGATATTATATCCGCCATAAACTGCGCAACGCGTAATATAACTCGGCGTAAAGCCGAATATAACTGCAAAGCAATATAACTCGCCGCAGGCGAATATAACTGAAAAAAGCACTGCTT
>CAJOLX010000063.1 GCA_905235625.1 uncultured Clostridia bacterium | reverse complement strand
TGGTCTGAGCGCTCCGAAGCCTCCGTGGCCGTCTTTGGAATGAGTGTCAAAAACGTAGAGCAAAACCTTGCCGTCAACGTTAAGGTAAAACGTGCCTTCGTCGCCCTGCCCCACCGGGTCGTTATAAACGAAAACGGGGCACTGCCTGTAAATTTCCATTTGCTCCGCGTTGCTCACGCCGCACTCTTCGTCGTGATTGCCGAAGGTTGCGGTGACGGGTATTCCTCTGCTCGCCATGGGCTCGAGAATTGCGGATATGATTTTTTCGACCTTTTCTTTGGCGTTATCGCCCAAAAGAGACGGAGAATAACCTTTTATCTGGTCGCCCGTGAGCACGACCAAATCCGGGTTTGCCCTGTCGAGCGCGCGGTTCATGAGCCTTAGCGTGTTGGGGCTTATGCTGTAAGGCTCCTGAATATCCGCCATCTGCATAATGCGAAATCTGCCGTTTTTAAAACTCAGCGGTATGTTTTGCATACTGAACCTCGCTAAATCGTAATTTTTGAATATTACTTCTTCGCGAGCGGCCCGAATCCGTATTCGGCAAGCTTTGAGTAAATTCTTTCTTTCGGGTCGAGCAGACCGCTCAGCGATTCGTCATGATTTATGGTATCTATAATATAAGCGCAATATTTGCTCATATCTATGTTGATGTACCAGGGCTTTGACAAAAGCTCGGGGGAATTATAGACGAGATTGGTGGTGAACACCTTGTCAAAAATCCCGTCTTCATAAGCCTTGTCAAACGCGTCGTAGCCGTTGCAGAAAAGGCCGAAGGAGGAATACATAAACACTCTGCCGGCGCCCGCCTGCTTGAGCTTTTCGGCAACCTCTATCATCGAGCCGCCGGAGGAAATCATATCGTCGATAACGATGCAGTCTTTGCCGCCTACGCCGTCGCCGAGGAAGGTGTGAGCGACGATGGGATTGCTGCCGTCAACGACCTTGGAATAATCGCGTCTTTTATAGAAGGCGCCGAGCTCTACGCCGAGCACGTTTGCAAGGTAGATACATCTGCCCATGCCGCCTTCGTCGGGGGAAACTATCATTATATGGTCGCGGTCTATGTGAATGTCATCCACGTTTTTGAGCAGAGCCTTGATGAACTGATAGGAAGGCTGCACGCTCTCGAAGCCCTTGTTGGGTATCGCGTTTTGAACTCTCGGGTCATGAGCGTCAAACGTGACTATGTTTTCAACGCCGTAGCCCTCGCAAAGCTCGCGCAGCATTTCGGCGCAGTCAAGCGACTCTCTTCTCGTTCTCTTGTGCTGACGGCCTTCATAAAGCATCGGCATGAGCACGCTTATTCTTTTTGCCTTGCCCTCTATGGCGCTGAGCGCTCTCTTGAGATTGGCGAAATGGTCGTCGGGGCTCATCATGGTCTCTTTGCCGTACATTGTGTAGGTGACTCCCCAGTTGAACGGGTCGCAGAGAATGAAAATGTCAAAGCCTCTGACGCTCTCTTTTATAACGCACTTGCCTTCGCCCGAGCCGAAACGAACGTAATCGGCGTCAATGATGTAAGTGCTTCTTTTGTACTCGTCAAAATGATCGTTTTCTCTCTCTTTTCTTGACCTTACGAGATAATAATCGATTTTTTTCGCGAGCTCTTCACAGCCTTTTACAGGCAAAATACCCAGCTTACCGATGGGCTCGGTTTTGAATTGCGGATCCATAAATATGCCCCCCTAAAGATTGTAACTACATTATATAGTATTTGCGAGCCGTTTTAAAGGGAAAATTGAAATTTTTCGGGTAAAAAAACATGGAAAGTTTTTCACATATTTTGTGGATATTAAACAAGCGCCGTTTTCAGCCCTCCGCATTCGAAACGAGATGAACGTCAAGCTGGCTGTATGGAATGGATATTCCGTCCTCGTCAAACTTGCGTTTAACGCTCTCCTGCATGTAGTAAAACACCTCCCAATAATCCGAGGGGTCGCACCAGACCTGGCACGCGATATTGATGCTGCTGGCGGCGTGCTCGCAAACGGCGATTATCGGAGCGGGGGTTTCCTTTATGTGCTCGTTTCCGCGCGCGACCTCAAGCAGCGACTGCTTCGCTTTGCCGATGTCGGCGTCGTAAGAAACGGAATAAACGAGGTCTATCCTGCGCAGCTTCTCCGCCGTGTAATTTATGAGATTTGAAGAGGTGATGGTTGAATTCGGTATGATGACTCTCTTATTGTCGAGAGTGACGAGAGCGGTGTACATGAGAGTGATTTCTTTCACTATGCCGCTGACCGAGCCGATGTCAATATAGTCGCCGCTTCTGAAAGGATGATTAACCAAAATCTGCAGCCCGCTCGCAAACTGGCTGACGCTCGACTGCAGGCCGAGCCCCGCGGCAACACCGCCTGCCGCTATGGCGGCGAGGAAGGAATTGACGTTAAGCCCGAGAGTTGACAAAGCAGTGAGCACAAACACGGTGTTTACGATGAAAACGATAATCGTTTTTATGAACCTGTGCACGGACGGGTCAACGTTTTTTCTTACGAGAGCTCTTATGGTGAGCTTGCCCGCGAGCTTTGACACCCCTATGCCAACGAGCAGAATAACGACTGCGCCGATCAAAAGCGGGATTTTTGATATTAACAGAGCGGTAATGCCCTGAAAATCTCTTTCCTTAATGAGCTGAGCCAAATCGAGAGCGTAAAATTTCATATTGCTTCCTCCGGATTCACAGCGTAAAAACGCCTGTTTTGCCGGCATTCCGCGCGGAGCCGGCTTCAAATTTATTTTACTCTTTTCAAACCCCGTTGGCAATAGGTTCCGCGCCGCAAAACATCCTTTTATAGGGAAAATATTTTTGTAAAAAATATTGATTTTTTCTTTGATTTTTTGTATAATATCCGAAAACTTTTTCGTTTCATGAAAAGGAGGGATTTCAATGGCATCGGAGCTTATTGATTTTGTCGTTTCGGCAGAAAAAGACAGCGCCGGAGCAATAGCCGCGGCGAATGAAAAAGCCGAAAGCCTTAAAGCCGACGCTAAGCTCAAAGCCAAAGACGCCGCAGACAGGAGCAAAGCCGAAGCCGCCGAAAAAGCGGCGCGCATAAGAAGCTCTGCCGAAGAAGAAGCGGCGAAGAAGTTTGCCGCCGCGCAGGAAAGCGCCCGGGCGCAATCTCTTGCCGTTAAACAAAGCGCCGCAGAGAAATCGCAGGAAGCGGTTCAGGCGGTAATCAACAGAATTCTGGGATAACATTAAGATAAACAGTTCCCTCAGGAAGGAGGTGTTTTCTTGGCAAAGCTGAAAATGAAATACCTTGAGATTGCCGCTCCGGTGACTCAAAGCAAAAGTATTTTTGATTATCTGCAGCTTCAAAACGTTATAGAGCTTGCTCAGATAGAGCAGACCGAGGGCCTTGTTTCTCTCGGCACCGAACGCACCGTCGCTAATATCGAAAAATACTACGACACCGCCGCGAAGGCGCTCAAGGCTCTCGATAAATACGCTCCCGAAAAGAAAGGCTTAACAGCCGCGTTCAAGCCTCTGCCCGAAATGACCGTTTCGGAGTATGCCGCGAAATGCGAAGAAGCGGACGAAATACTCGGCGTTTGCTACGACGTTTGCGAAGGCGAAAAAACGATAAGCGAAGCAAAAGCGCAAATTGCGAGGAACGAAGCGGCAATAGACGCCGTAACGCCGTGGCTGCCTCTTGACGTTTCAATGAAATATCAGGGCACTGCTTCAACCGCCGCTTACATCGGCACTCTGCCGGCGGAATACTCTGCAGAGTCCTTGAAGGAAAGCCTTGCCGCTTATCTCGCGGACGAAGAAAGATTTGAATGCGAGATAGTGAGCAGCTCGGAAAACAGGAGCTGTGTTTTCGTTCTTTGCCACAGAGAATGCGCAGAGCAGGTGTTTGAAGCTCTCAGGTCAATCGGATTTTCATATCCGTCCGACCCCACGAAGCACCCGCCGAAGGTCAGATACGAAAGGCTGAAAAAAGAAAACGAGCGGCTTAAAGAAAAAACGGAAAACGCCGTAAGCGAAATAAAATCCCTCGCGGGCAGAAGAAGCGACATTGAGTTCGTTTCCGACTATTTCTCCGTAAGGCGCGACAAATACAAGGCGCTCGGCATGGTCGCCGCCGGCAACAGCATGGTCATCATTTCGGGCTACGTGCCCGCAAACAGGGCGGATAAGCTGACGAAAGACCTTGATGAAAAATTCGACGTCGCGTGGTCGCTGACCGACCCCGCGGAGGACGCGGACGTGCCGGTGCTGCTTCAAAACAGACCCATCGCAGCGTCGGTTGAGCCGATAACGGAGATGTACGACTCCCCCGGCAAAGCGGACCTTGACCCCAACCCGATAATGGCGTTCTTTTATTTCATCTTTTTCGGCCTTATGCTTTCGGACGCGGGCTACGGCCTGCTCATGACGATAGGCTGCGGCATAGCGAAGTTTAAATTCAAGCCGCAGGGCAAAATGAAAAAGACTGTGGATATGTACTTCTGGTGCGGTCTCGCCACCCTCTTCTGGGGCACGCTCTTCGGCAGCTGGTTCGGCGACATATTCGAGGTCATAGCCTCTCAGTTTATGGGAATACCCGACCTCGGCGCGCATCTGAATTCTCTGCTCGGGTTTAACCTGTTTAAAGACGGCATTGCGCTGTGGTTCCAGCCGGTGAACGACCCGATGAAGCTGATGATTTATTCGTTCCTTTTCGGCATTATTCACCTGTTTGTCGGTCTCGGAGCGAGCTTCGTCAAGATGTGGAAAGCGGATAATAAAGTCGGCGCGATTTTTGACGTTATTCCCGTTTATATTTTCGTAACGGGATTTGCCGTAATCGGCTCCGGCGTGCTTATGGAAGTTTCACCGTCGGTTCAGTCCGCAGGCAAATGGCTGCTGATAATCGGCTCTGCGCTCATTGTGCTCACCTCGGGCAGAAGCTCCAAAAACATCGTCGGCAAGTTCGGGCTCGGTCTCTATGGACTTTACAACACCGCTTCGGGCTGGCTGAGCGACATTCTCTCTTATTCGAGGCTTCTCGCTCTCGGTCTCTGCACGGGCGTTATAGCGAGCGTTATCAACACTCTCGGCACCATGCCCGAAAACAAGATTATAAAAGCGGCTATGCTGATACCCGTTTTCATATTCGGCCACGCCGTGAATATGGCGATAAACCTTATCGGCACCTACGTTCACACAAACAGACTTCAATACGTTGAATTCTTCTCAAAATTCTATGAGGGCGGAGGACGCTCCTTCACCCCGCTAAGAAATAACACGAAATACATCCAAATCAAGGAGGACAAATAAAATGAGTTACGGTATTATGTTAGCAATTCTCGGCGGTGTTCTTGCCGCTTTATTCGGCGGAGTAGGTTCCGCCATAGGCGTCGGCACGGTCGGCCGCAGCGCTGCGGGCGTCGTTGCAGAGGACCCCTCAAAATTCGGTAAAGTGCTTATTCTTCAGGTTCTTCCCGGCACGCAGGGCCTTTACGGCTTCCTCGTTGCCTTCCTGCTTCTCATTCAGATAGGCATTATGGGCGGCGAGCCTCTCGACCTTACCCCCGCTCAGGGCCTTATGTATTTTGCCGCATGCCTTCCCATGGCTGCCGGCGGACTCATTTCCGGCATTCATCAGGGTAAAGCCGCGGCTGCGGGCGTTGCTCTCGTTGCAAAGAGACCCGAAGAAAGCGGTAAAGCCATAATCTTCGCCGCGATGGTTGAAACCTACGCCGTGCTTGCCCTTCTTATTTCCATACTCGCTATGTTCAACATCACAGGTATAATCACCGCCGCTTGAGAGGGTGGATAAGATGACCGGTCTTGACAAAATAATCAACAAAATAAACGCCGACACACAGGCTGAGTGCGACTCGATAATAAAAGCCGTCGAGGAGCAGTGCAAGGCTATAATCGAGCAGGGCGAGGCGCAGGGTCAGCAGCTTGCGAAGGATATGATATCCGCCGCCGACAAAGACGCCGAAAAAACGCTCGAGATAGGTGACAGCGCCGCGGAGCAGTTCATAAAGCAAAGCCTGCTCAAAGCGAGAGTTGAAGCAATAAACGAAACTCTCGGCAAGGCTCTCGGGCAGCTCAAGGCTCTGCCCGACGGCGAATACTTCGACGCGGTTATAAAAATCGCTGCCGATAATTCAATGCCCGGCAAGTGCTTGGCGAAGCTCGGAAAGAACGACCTTGACAGGCTGCCGACCGACTTTGCCGAGAAGCTCTCTAAGGCTCTTGCCGAAAAGGGCGCCGAATGCTCTCTTTCAAGCGAGCCCGCCGAAACCGAAAGCGGCGTGCTGCTTGACTACGGCGACATTGTCGTAAACTGCTCGTTTGAGGCAATTATCGAGGAAGACGCCGACGAATACAAAGCCCTCATTAACGGGATATTATTTTAGGCGGTGAATGTAATGCGTGAAACAGAATATGCGTTTGCCGTGGCGAGAGTGAGGGCAAATGAGCCCTTTCTGCTCACAGCCGAAGAAATAAGTCAGCTAATTTCCGCCCCGGACGAACAGACGGCGCGCCGTTTGCTCGAAGAAAAAGGCTGGGCTGACGGAGAAGTCGGCAAAGACATTTACGACACCCGAGCCGAGCGGGCATGGGTTCTGATAAAAAGCAGCGTTCCCGACCCGGAGCTGCTCGAAGCGATGATAATCGGAAACGACTTCGCAAACGTTAAAGCGGCGATAAAATCCGTTTTTTCGGGCATAGAGCCGGAGAAATATATGGTTTATCCCTGCCTTTGCGACACCGCCGAAATAATAAGAGCCGTTAAGGAAAATGATTTTTCGGCTTTGCCCGATTACCTTGCGCAGTGCGCGGACGACGCCTACCATACGATTTCTTCGGGAGGCAGCGGCCTTGCCGCAGAGATGATAATTGACAAAGCTTCTCTTGAAACAAGGGTTCGTTTTGCCGAAAAATCCGGCAGCGAGCTGCTCAAAAAATTGGTCGGGCTCTCCGCTCTTTTAGCGAATTTAAAAATCGCCAAAAGATGCTTCTCAACCGGCAAATCCTCCGAGTTCGCTCTCGAAAGCATGTGCGAATGCTCATTTATGAGCAATGAGGAGCTTGTTAAAAAGGTTTACGCCGGCGAAGAGCTCTCGGAATTCGCGAAGGAAGCGGGCTTCGAGTGCGTAGCCGACGAAATTGACGGCGATTTCAGCAGCCTCGAAATGAAGGTTGACAACACCGTCGCTCAGATGATAACCGAGGCAAAATATGAAACCTTCGGGCCCGACCCGATAGTGCAGTTTTATTACGCCACGTTATCCGAAATCAAAAACGTGAGGATAATTCTTTCCGCGAAAGCGGACGGAGTGCCTCTTGACACGATAAAGCAGAGAGTGAGGGAAGTGTATGTATAAAATTGCCGCTATGGGCGATAAAGACAGCATTTACGGCTTTGCTTCCCTCGGCATAAGCATATTCCCGGTGGAAGACCCGCAGCAGGGCGTTAAACTGCTCAGAAGCCTCGCGGAGTCCGACTATGCGGTGATATACGTTACCGAAAAGCTCTCGCTCGAAATCAAAGACGAGATAGCCCGCTACGACTCAAAGCCTCTGCCGGCTATCATACCCGTGCCCGGGATCAGGGGCAACACGGGAATAGGGCTCGACAATGTGAGCAAATTTGTTGAAAAGGCTGTCGGAAGCGACATTCTTTCTTAAGCGATCCAATAAACTGACAACGAAAGGTATGATATGCTATGAGTACCGGTGTTATAACCAAAATTGCCGGACCTCTTGTAGTTGCGAGCGGAATGCGCGACGCGAATATGTTTGACGTTGTGCGCGTGAGCGACGCAAGGCTTATCGGTGAAATCATAGAAATGCGCGGCGACAGAGCCTCCATACAGGTTTACGAGGAAACCTCCGGCATCAAAACCGGAGAGCCCGTTGAATCCTCCGACGAGCCGCTGAGCGTTGAGCTCGGCCCCGGCCTTATCGAAGGCATATTCGACGGCATTCAGCGCCCTCTTAACAAAATAGTGGAAATTGCCGGCAACAACCTTACGAGAGGCATTGAAGTGCCCGCTCTCAGCAGAGAGAAGGTTTGGCATTTTGAAGCGAGCGTCAAAGCAGGCGACAGTGTCAAGGGCGGCGACGTGCTCGGCACGGTGCAGG
>CAJOLX010000062.1 GCA_905235625.1 uncultured Clostridia bacterium | reverse complement strand
GGGCGCGAAAATCTCGAAGCTGTCGATTTCTTAAAGCAGCTCAACGAATCCGTTTTCGCGCAGTTCCCCGACGTTCTTATGATAGCGGAGGAAAGCACCTCGTGGCCGATGGTTTCAAAGCCCACCTACAGCGGCGGACTCGGCTTCAATTTCAAATGGAACATGGGCTGGATGAACGACTGCCTGAGATATTTTTCGCTTGACGGAATTTTCAGAAAGTTCAATCACGACTGCCTTACGTTCTCGTTTTTTTACGCCTTCTCCGAAAACTTCGTTTTGCCCATTTCGCACGATGAGGTCGTGCACGGCAAATGCTCGCTTATCAGCAAAATGCCGGGCTCTTACGAAGAAAAATTTGCGGGCGTGCGCTCTTTCCTCGGCTACATGATGTCGCACCCCGGCAAAAAGCTGCTGTTTATGGGCAGCGAATTCGGTCAGTTCATAGAGTGGAACTACAAGCAGGGGCTTGACTGGCTGCTGCTCGATTACGAGTCGCACAGGCAGTTTCAAAGCTACGTGAAGGCGCTCAACAAATTTTACCTTGCGAACCCCGCCCTCTGGGAAGAGGATTACAGCTGGGACGGCTTTAAGTGGATAGTGAGCGACGACAGCACGAATTCCGTCGTTGCCTACATGAGAAGCGACAGGCAGGGCAAGAGCGTAATTTCAATCTGCAACTTCACTCCCGTCACGAGAACGGGCTACAGAATAGGCGTGCCTGAGCCCGGCACGTACAGGCCCGTCTTTTCGTCCGCTCTGCCCGAATACGGCGGAAAAGGGCTGAGCACCTCGGGCTCGGTGAAAGCCGAAAAGAAGCCAATGCACGGTTATGAATACAGCATAGAGCTGGATATTGAGGGTTTGAGCTGTATGTACATAAAGAATACTTCGAGGAAGAAATCCCAGAAGGAGGAGAAATAACGTGGCAAGAAAAACCGAATGCATCGCCATGCTGCTTGCGGGCGGTCAGGGCAGTCGCCTGGGCATCCTGACCAAAAACATAGCAAAGCCTGCCGTTCCCTACGGCGGCAAATACCGTATCATAGATTTTCCGCTGTCAAACTGCGTGAATTCCGGCATTTACACCGTGGGCGTGCTCACTCAGTATCAGCCCCTCGAGCTTAACGATTATATCGGCAACGGAGAGCCCTGGGATCTTAACAGAGCAAACGGCGGCGTTCACATCCTTTCCCCTTATCAGCAGATAAAGGGCACGGAGTGGTATAAAGGCACCGCAAACGCGATTTATCAAAACATAAACTTCATCGAAAGATACGACCCGGAATACGTGCTCATTCTTTCCGGCGACCATATCTACAAGATGGATTACTCAAAGATGCTCGACTATCACAAGGAGAAAAACGCGGACTGCACGATAGCCATGCTCGAGGTTCCCTGGGAGGAAGCGAGCAGGTTCGGCCTGATGATAGTAAACGACGACGGCAGCATTTCGGAGTTTGAAGAAAAGCCCAAAAATCCGAGAAGCAACAAGGCTTCGATGGGCGTTTACATTTTCAACTGGAAAAAGCTGCGCCAATATCTCATTGACGACGAGGCAAACGAGAATTCGGGCAACGATTTCGGCCACGACGTTATACCCGCCATGCATTCAAACGGCGAGAGAATGTTTGCCTATCAGTTTGACGGCTACTGGAAAGACGTGGGCACGATAAACAGCCTTTGGGACGCTAACCTCGACCTTCTCAACCCCAACGTTGACCTTGACCTTGACGACGACAGCTGGAAAATTTATTCAAAATCTCCCGCAGCGCCGCCACATTTTGCCGGCTCCGGCGCACAGATAGAAAACAGCATGATAAACGAAGGCTGTGAAATATACGGCAAAATAGATTTTTCGGTGCTGTTTGCGAACGTTACCGTTGAGGAAGGCGCAAGCGTAAAATATTCGATAGTTATGCCCGGCACCACCATCAAAAAAGGCGCCTGCGTTCAGTATTCCATCGTGGCTGAAAACGCCGTGATAGAAGAGGGCGCCGTTGTGGGGCGCAGCCCCGAGGATATGGAAAACATAGACGACTGGGGCGTTGCCGTAATAGGGCAGGGCGTCACCATAGGCAAAAATGCCGCCGTTGCTCCTAAAGCAATGGTAGACGAAGATATCGGAGGTAACGACTGATGGCGATAAACAATGTTTTGGGCATTATCTTTTCAAACGCCGGCGACGAGTCGGTGCCTGAGCTCGCTTCTCTGAGAACTATGGGCTCGGTGCCCTTTGCGGGCCGCTACCGTCTTATAGATTTTCCGCTCTCAAGCATGGTCAATTCCGGCATATCGAAGGTCGGCATAATCACAAACAGCAATTACCGCTCCCTCATGGATCACGTGGGCAACGGCAATTCTTGGGACCTTGCGAGAAAAAGAGACGGCCTTTCCATTCTGCCTCCGTTCAACGCCCCCACCGCGGGCATTTACAGCGGCAAGGCGGAAGCGCTTTACGGCAGCATAGGCTACATAAGCGGCTCCGGCAAGGATTACGTGCTGCTTGTGGACTGCAACGTTGTGAGCAGCGTCGACTATGAAGAAATGGTCAGGTGCGCCGCCCGCAAAAACGCCGACATAGTGGTGGCGTGCAAAACGGGCCTGCCCCATCATCTGCCGAACTCCATTGAGTGCGTAACGGATGAAAACGGCAAAATTACCGAAGCGAAATACATAGATTATTACAGCAAAGCGGTGAATTATTCTCTCAAGACCCTGCTCATAAAGAGGACTCTTCTCGAAAGGCTCCTGCATGAAGCAAACTCAAAGAGGATAACGTCGCTTGAGGAAATGATAGTCAAAAACGTTGCCAACATGAACGCTTACTGCTACAATCAGGAAGGCTTCGTCAGAGTTATCGAGTCCATCGGCACTTATTATCAGGCGAGCCTTGAGCTGCTTAACGCCGACGTCAGAAAATCGCTTTTCAACCCCGAAAGACCCGTTTACACCAAGACGGGCGACAGGACCCCCGCAATTTACGGCATCAACGCGAAGGTTAGCAATTCCCTCGTTGCGGACGGCTGCAAAATAGAGGGCGAGGTTGAAAACTGCATACTCTTCAGAGGAGTTAAAATAGGCAAAGGCGCAAAGGTCAAAAACTCAATCATCATGCAGGATACCGTTATAGGCGACAAGGTTGACATAAACTGCATAATAACCGACAAAAACGTTACCGTCAGAAACGGAAAAACGCTTTGCGGAGCGGCAAATTATCCCGTTTACGTGGGTAAAAATATAACAATCTGACAAGTGGAAAAGAGAGAAAACAGGTATGGCTCTTGACAAAAGGAAGACTTTAAACATCGTAACCGCGGCGGCGGTTGCGCTCGCGGTCGTGCTCGTGGCAGTAGTGGTGCTCGTTAAAACCGGAGTTATCACAAGCAAAAAAGAGGAAACCACGACCGACGCTACCGTGCTCGTTTCTGAAGCTGTTGAAATGAGTAAGATAAACGAAGACGGCGAGGTAGAATATTACACGATGATAAACTATTACGTGAAGCCGAGCATTTCTTCAAATCACAGCTACCCTTACGTGCCGTCAACGACAAAACCGACCACCACCGAGCCCACTAAATACTATGTGGAAATGACAAAATCGGAGGTAGTTACCGATGAAAACGGCGAGGCTGTCACCGACGAAAACGGCGAGCCCGTCGTAAACATCGTCACTTACACGGTCGAAACGGACGAAAACGGCAACGAGATAAAGAACGGCACGACCTCCACAACGGAATCCACCACCGAAACCACGACGCAGTACGTTCAGAAAACCACCTACGTCGTTAAGACCGACCCTGTTTTCAAGCGTCCTCTCAAGGATATTCACGGCAATGATATAACCGAGCTTGTCACTCTCGACATGCCGCCGACAACCACTCAGCCCTCTTCATCCTCGGCGCCGTCCACCTCGGCTCCGCCGTCAACCGACCCCTCGGTCTCCTCTCAGGAGCCCGTGACTCAGCCCTCAACCGAAAACGCCCCTTCACAGCAGGCGGCGTAACAAGAAGACGGAAGGAATAAGGAATCATGAAAGTTTTGTACGTAACATCGGAAGCCCGTCCGTTTGCCGCAAGCGGCGGTCTCGCAGACGTTGCGGGTTCTTTGCCCGCGGCGCTCAGAAGGCGCAAAACGGCTTGCAGAATAGTTATGCCTCTTTACGGCACGATAAGCGACGAGCTGCGCTCCGAAATGAAGTTCATAACCAACATTATGGTGCCGGTTTCGTGGCGCATGCAGTATTGCGGCATATTTGAGGCAAAAGCTAACGGAGTAATTTATTATTTCATCGACAACGAATATTATTTCAAAAGAGACACTCTTTACGGCCATTATGACGACGGCGAAAGATTTGCGTTCTTTTCGCGCGCGGTGCTTGAGATACTGCCTTACATTGATTTTAAGCCCGACGTCATTCACTGCAACGACTGGCAGAGCGCTCTCGTTCCTCTTTATTATTCAACCATTTACGCCGGCAGAGAAGGCTATTCCGGCATAAAGACCGTGTTTACCATTCACAATATTCAGTATCAGGGCATTTACGGCAAAGAGATACTCGGCGACGTTTTCGGCCTGGGCGAAGAGCAGCTCTCGCTCATTGAATTCGGCGGCGATCTAAACCTCATGAAAGCGGGCATTGAATGCGCCGACAGAGTTACCACCGTGAGCAGAACTTACGCAAACGAGATACTCGACCCGTGGTTCAGCCACGGCCTGCACCCGATACTGCAGGAGAGAAGCTACAAGCTCAGCGGCATTCTCAACGGAATTGACGTTGAAGATTACGACCCCGAAACCGACCCCGCGATAGCGGCTAATTTCAGCGCGAAAGACCCCTCGGGCAAAGCAAAGTGCAAGGAGGAGCTGCAAAAGCAGTTCGGCCTTCCCGTCAGAGCCGACGTTCCCGTTATGGCAATCGTTTCAAGGCTCGTGTCGCACAAGGGCTTTGACCTCGTTAAGAGGATTATGTGGGATCAGCTTGCGTCTGCCGACATGCAGCTCATCGTGCTCGGCTCGGGCGACTGGGAGTATGAGGAATATTTCCGTCAGCTTGCGGGCGCGTTCCCCGACAAGGTAGGTCTGAGCATCGGCTTCTTGCCCGACCTTGCGAGAAAGATTTACGCAGGCTCCGATTTGTTCTTAATGCCTTCAAAGAGCGAGCCGTGCGGGCTTTCGCAGATGGTCGCCCTGCGCTACGGCGCTCTGCCGATAGTCAGAGAAACGGGCGGGCTAAAGGACACTATCAGCGACAGCGGCGACGGCGTGGGCAACGGCTTCACCTTCAAGAGCTACGACGCTTACGATATGCTTGACGCAATAAGAAGAGCGCTCGGCGCTTTTTACGACAAAGAGAATTTCGGCACGCTCGTTGAGAGAGCGCTGAAATGCGACAACAGCTGGGGCAAATCCGCAAGGGAATACATTGCCCTCTACCAATCACTTCTTTGATATGCGCACATACAAGATACATTTGATAAGACACGGCGAATACGAAGGCGCCGAAGAGGGCAGATACGTCGGGCACACCGATTTGCCCCTGTCCGAAGAGGGCAGGGCGGAGGCTTTGCAGCTTAAGGAAGACGAGATTTATCCCAAAGCTGCGTCCGTTTTCACTTCTCCTCTCATAAGGTGCAGGCAGACCGCGGAGATACTCTACCCCGACGCAGAAGCGGTCGATATGCCCGGATTTATAGAGTGCAATTTCGGAGAATTTGAGAATATGACCGCCGCAGACCTCAGAGATAATGAGGATTTTGCCGGCTGGCTCGCGGGCAAAAACGCCCCTCCCTTCGGAGAGTCGAGCGCCGATTTCGGCAAAAGAGTGTGCTCCTGCTTCGAAACTCTTGCCGACGGCATGATGAAAAGCGGCGTTTTCGACGTTGCCGTAATCACTCACGCAGGCGTTATCGCCGCTCTTCTTTCAGCCTACGGCCTGCCGCAGGCGCCCATGCACGAGTGGCGCACGCCATATTGCTGCGGCTACACTCTGCTGCTTGACCCCACCGTTTGGATGAGGGGCAAAAAAGCGGAAGTGTTTGCCCTGATACCCGAGAGCAGAGATTAAAAATCGAGTCCTTAATGATTTACTGCCGGAACAATCTATATTAAAAAGCCCTCCGCTGCAGATGTGCAGCGAAGGGCTTTTGTCACTGTAGTCGGGCCAACAAACTTTATTACCGTTCGCAAAGCTCTCGAACACGATTATAAAAGTCTTTTGTCTTTTCAAATGCAGCATGCCCGGCAATCACTTCAAGGTGATTTGAACGAGCAGGCAGAGAATATGTTCAATGGACTAGGAAAACAGATGGCAGCCTAAGAGGGCATCACCGAAAATCTCAAGGTCAAAAATCAAACAAATTTGCGCAATTAAACTTTGTTTTGTAATCGAGATTAGATGATTTTATCACTTATTAATAAGTATAAAAGTATTGACATCTCACTACTATTGCCTTATAATTTAGAAAAACAAAGTGGAGGTTCAATATGGCGTTTTCATACAAACCTCTTTGGAAATTATTAATAGACAAAGAGATGACGAAAAAGCAGCTAATGGAAGCTGCTGGAATATCCAAGTCGACCATGGATAAAATGGGACGTGGCGAGCAAGTATCAATGGACATCATCGATCGCATCTGTAATTATTTTGAATGCGATGTTTCAAGCGTTATTGAACACATAAGCGAGGAAAGAAAATGAACACTGTTAACACCTTAATTAAATGGCCTGGTGGAAAAGCAAGAGAAATTAAATATATAGAACATCTTATCCCTAAGTACGAAAGATATGTTGAACCATTCTTTGGGGGTGGAGCAATGTTCTTTTATCTCAATCCCCACGATGCTATAATTAATGATATATCATCTAATCTAATGCTGTTTTATAGGTTAGTTAAAGAGCAGAATGAAGATTTCGAAAAGTATCTGAGGGCGTATGACACCAGCTTTCAAAATTTGCTTTCTGCCTGCGATAGCCGAATCGACGATATTCTCAAAGTTTATCTTGGTTTAAAGTTTAGCAGTATTTCACGTTATAACGCCGAAGAGAAATTGAAAAACATAGTTGATGATGTCACAAAAGAAGCGTTTAAACATGTCGAGTGTGAATTAGTACCTGATTGCGAGGCGCTGAAAGGTCAACTCAAGTTTTTTGCACTTGATAAAATGGATCGCACCATTAAGAACGAAGAGAAAAAGCCTTTCAGTGATGCGGATCTCAAGGAAAATCTCATCACCGGATTTGCAAGCGGTTACTATATGTATTTTAGAAACGTATATAACAGTATTGCCTCAAACCCTAAACAATATACCGATATTTCATACAATATTGCAAATTTTTACTTTATTCGGGAGTATTGTTATGGTTCAATGTTCAGGTATAATAGCAAAGGTGAGTTCAATATTCCCTATGGTGGCATGTCTTATAACAGAAAAGACTTCAAAGGCAAGATAGATAATATATTTAACGCCGATGTAGAAAAACTTTTTTCTGGGACAAAAATCAGTTGTTCGGATTTTGAAGATTTTATAGCTACTCATAATTTAGTCGAAACAGATTTCATGTTCCTCGATCCACCGTATGATACTGATTTTTCAGATTATGAAGGTAAAGATTTTACAAAGAAAGACCAAGCAAGATTGGCTGAGGTGCTTCGAAATACAAAGGCAAAGTTTATCTTGATAATTAAAAATACCGACTATATTTACTCTTTGTATGAAAAAGGCTTCAATATTCTTTGTTTTGATAAAACATACACTTACAATGTCAGAAGCCGAAATGAGCGCAATGCCGAACATTTAATAATTACAAACTTGGATGTGTAAATTAAAGGTCTCACCGAAAAAGGTGGGACCTTTAATTTACCGATAGTCGTCTACAATTGCTTGTAGACCTTGAATTGTCAGAGGATTATTTTCAGTCATAGTGACTTGCCTATAATGGTCTGTTACATAAAGCGCAGATAATTGTCATTGACTCTGTAATCATTGCCTTTTAGTCTCCATTCGTTTACAAGCAGCTTCGTAGTATGCTCTATCAATCTCGCAACCAACGAATTTGCGGCTAAGTTCATGAGCTGCCACACCTGTAGAACCAACACCCATAAATGGGTCAAAAACTATATCGCCGGGATTTGATGCAATCTCAATTAAATGTCTAAGCAGTTTTACAG
>CAJOLX010000061.1 GCA_905235625.1 uncultured Clostridia bacterium | reverse complement strand
TCTTCTCTCCGTTCTCTTCTCGGACACTGCCGCCGCGGGCCAGAATAATCTTCTCTGCCAGTACCACCGTGCGCTCTATGATCTCTTCTATGGAGGCATCGGGCATATCATAGCGGGTAACGTTGATATAGCGGTCGTTGAAGGGTTTGGTCCAGTGCCCGAACGGCATCGCGCGGTCCAGCGGGACGCTCTCCACCCCGTTAATCACACCCAGCAGGCCGCAGATAGTGGCGGTCTGGTTGTCGCAGTCGAAGCCGAGGGCGCAGCCGATGAGGAGTGTCTTTTCGATGTCCCCGCCGCCGTAAAGGAGGGCGAGGATGCCCATGGCGCCGTTAAGGTCGGCGTTCCAGATGCTGCGGGTCATGTCCTCTTCGTTGAAGTAGAGTTCGTCGGCAATGACCTTCCTGGCGGCCTTCCAGTCGTCCGGATACTTCTGCCACAGGTCAAGGCATTCGTCTATGACTGCACGGAAGCGGTCCTTCTTCGGAAGATATTCTTTGGCATGACGGATGAGCGTGGGGATGTCTTTCTCGAAGAACGCCTCCGAATACATAGCGCCGTACACAACAGTAGGAGACACGGCCCAGTCGTCCGAGGTGATGCGGGCAGCCCAGTCGGATATGCCCGCCGCATAAGCCGGCATGCCCGGGGCAGTGTAGGCCCAGATTTCGTTGATAAGCTGGGGGTCGATCTGGAACCAGTGCGGGTTGTATTCCTTTTTGCCCGTATAAGGCGGGGTGAAACCGTAATGCATGAGGCCCAGAGCAGCGCGGTTCGCAAGCCACACCCTGTCCCTGATATGGTACATCCAGCCTTCCTTCACCTGCCCGTAAGTGATATCAAGTCCGTACTTCTCCATCATCATGAGGTAAAGGTACTCGACGTCCGTGTCGTCATCGGAGAAGGCTCCGTCAACCGCTTCCATTTTACTCATCGCCTTGTTGAAGACGAAGGGACCTTCCCCGGGCTCGTCCACGAACTTGTTTTCGTATTCAAGCCCGTAGATGTTG
This sequence comes from uncultured Clostridia bacterium, assembly GCA_905235625.1. Lineage (GTDB taxonomy): Bacteria > Bacillota > Clostridia > Oscillospirales > Acutalibacteraceae > CAG-177. The sequence continues at coordinate 7,220 of CAJOLX010000061.1, read as the reverse complement.
CCCACCATCTGGCCAAGCCACGCCCCGGCGATTTTGTCCTTGAGTCCGGCGCGTGAAATCTCCAGCGGCGTCCGGGCACAGGATGCCAGCACAAGTACGCAGAGAGTTGTTGTCAACAGTCTTTTCATAATCAATATCCGGGGTTTTGTCCAAGGTTGGGATTGGCTCCGCGCTTGTCTTCGGGAATGGGAAGAAGGATGTGGCCGGAATGGCTGTCGGCAGGTTTCGCCCACCATGCATCCAGATACTTTCCGAAGCGGACGAGATCGTTATGGACCCATCCTTCAAGAGCCATCTCTTTCTGACGCTCTATCAGGAAATTGTCAAGGGTCAGCTCCGCGGAGGTCATGGGAAGAAGTCCGGCACGGGTGCGTATTGCCATGAACTCGGGAACCTGCGATGCCTGCAGGGCCTTGTCCTGACGGATGAGGCATTCCACGTACATGAGGACCACGTCGGAGTAACGCATCAGGATGAAATCGTTCTCCATGTCAACGGAATAGGTCGTGAGGGAACCGTCCGTCTGGTAGGGCCACTTGATTATACGGGCGCCTTCCATGCGGTCCAGACCGCTGCGGAAGTGGCTTTCGTCGATAGGGGTGTCCTTGAGGGAATACTCCTTTATGACCGGGACGTTGTTTGCATCCACGCCGTCTTCGATAGTCCATCTCTGCCCGTTGAGGTCGTAGATGTCGCCGAAAAGCCATGTTTCAGCCTTTCTGAGGTCGCCGTCGTCGTAACGGGCCATGAAGTCCGGCTGTCCCATGTGGGTGCCGTTCCACGTGCCCGCGCTTATGTTGAACAGAGGAAGAAGGTCGCTGTTGAGGGTAAGTACGAAGGGATAGAAGGTATGGGAAGTATAGACCGTGCTGTAAGGTATGGCCAGGACTGCTTCGGAGCAGCCTTCGTTGTTGATTGCGAAGTTCTGCCCGTAGGTGGAAGTGAGCTTGAAATGCCCGCTTTCCATGATTTCCCGGCACATGTCGCCGGCCTCCTGCCATCTTGGGGTGCCGGTAAACACCTCGGAGTTGATATAGAGCTTGGCGAGCAGGAACCTGGCGACATCCTTCGTGACACGGCCGTAAGTGGCGGACGATGGGGTGTCCGTGAGGTCATCCATGCAGTCTTTGATTTCCGATTCAAGCCACGAGCACATTTCAGGACGCGTCTTCACCTCGGGAAGGCTGGTGTCCAACTTGTCTATGGAGAAGGGAACCTGTCCCCAAAGGTCTATGGCCATGAAATAATAGTACGCGCGGAGAATCCGGCATTCTGCGATGTTGCGCTTTACGGTCTCGCTCAGATCGAGTTTTCCGAGCTCGTAGATGGCGTCGTTGCATGCCGAAATGCCGTTGAAGCAGAAGTCCCAGCCGGTGCCCACGAGCTTGTTGCTGGTGGTGATTTCATGGGTCTGGAGCTCCACGTAACGGTCTTCGCCCCAGCTCTTGTCCCACGATTTGGGGACTGCCATTTCGTTGCCTATCTGCAGGACCAGCGTCCAGTAGCTCTGCTCTTCGCCCCAGTTCTGGAGTTTCGTGTAGGGCCTGGAAGTGTATTGTGCAATCACGGCGTCATTCTTCATGAAGTCCTCCTTGGATATCTGCGAATACAGATGTTCGTCAAGGTTTGTGCAGGCGGACAGTGCCAGCGCTGCGAGTGCTACAGTGAAAATCTTTTTCATGGCATTAGAACTTTACGTTTGCCCCGAGGGTGAACATACGGGTACGGGGATAGTAACTCGTGCCCTCGATGCCGGGAGTGAGTCCGGACAGGCGCACCTCCGGGTCAACCCCGACCGCCCTCGTTATAAGGTGTTTTTTCGGGTGGTCCACAGCCTGAGCGGCGGTTATCGTGCCGTCTTCAACCATCCTTTGCACAACGGAATGGTCTCTCGTGAGCTGCATTATGTTGTCGCCCGATTCGCTTATGAGATAGGCTCTGCTGTCGCCCGCGTGAGAAACGTAAACGAAAGATTTTGTGATTATCGCCGCAACGACGGTCGTACCCATGCCCTCGTATTTTTCGTCGGACAGTGATAAATTGTAAATGCGCCGGTTGGCGTATTCTATGGCGGAGGTGAGCAGTGACCTCGTGGTAAGGTCGCTCATTCCCTCGTAAAATCCCGCCGTCAGTCTTTCTCTTATGACGCTCGCGCATTCTCTTGACGCGACCGCGCCCTCGGCGGCTCCGCCCATGCCGTCGCAAACGATTGCGAAGCATACTCCGGGCGCCAATTCGCCGAAGGAATATGAATCCTGATTGTTATCCCTTTGTTTTCCTACGTCGGTTTTAGCCGTTAGGAGCATTTATAACCACCCCTGTCTCTGTTTTCCTTCAATCTGAGCTGGCCGCATGAAGCGTCGATATCCGAGCCGAGCTTTCGCCTGACGGTAACGCTTATGCCGCTTTGCGCCAAAATATCCGAAAAGCTTTTTATTCTCGACGGCGGGCTCGGTTTAAACGGGCTCTCCTCAACCTCGTTTATCGGTATGAGATTAACGTGGCAGAGCATTCCCCTGAGCTTTGAAGCAAGCTCCCGCGCATTGTCGTCACTGTCGTTGACGCCGCTCATCATTGAGTATTCAAAAGAAATTCGCCTTGAGGTTTCTTCGGTATATCTTCGGCATATATTCAAAAGCTCGTCAACGCTGCATATTTTGTTCACGGGCATTATCTTATTTCTTATTTCGTCGTTTGGCGCGTGCAGAGATATCGAAAGAGTGAGCTGCAGATGCTTTTGCATCAGCTTTTCAATGCCGGACGGAATGCCGCAGGTTGAAAGCGAGATATTTCGCATTGAGAGGTTTAAGCCGTTTTCATCGGTCAAAAGCTCAATAAATCTCATCACGTTGTCAAAGTTATCCATAGGCTCGCCCATGCCCATGAGCACAACGTGAGAAATTCTTTCGCCCACGTATTTCTGAGCGAAATAAACCTGTGACAGTATCTCCCCCGCCGTAAGGCTTCTTTTGAAGCCGCCGAGAGTTGAGGCGCAGAAAGCGCAGCCCATTTTGCACCCGACCTGCGAAGAAACGCAGACCGTATAGCCGTATTTGTATTTCATTATCACGCTCTCAACAAAATCTCCGTCCGAGAGCGAATAAAGCGCCTTCACGGTGCCGTCTTCGGCGGTGAATATTTTTTCCGCCTTGACAGAATTTATCGGGTAGAGCTCAGAGAGGGTTTCTCTCATGCTTTTGGGAAGATTGGTCATTTCGTCATAGTCCGTGACAAGCTTTTTGTGAAGCCACTCATAGACCTGCTTTGCCCGAAAGCTCTGTATTGAATTTTCTTTAAATGCCGCAAGTATCTCTGCCTGCGTTGCGGAAAGAATATCCATTTTACCTCCGGGAACCTTAACTTAAATTACCGTTTCTTTTCAAAAACCGCTATGAAAAATCCGTCCGTGCCGTGAACGTGGGGCATGAGAGTCAAATATTTGCTCTCGGGGTCAATCCTCGGCTCATCGGGCAAAAAGTCGACTGCTTCAAAATCTTCAAACCGGCTTAAAAACCTGTCGCAAACGTCGTCGTTTTCGGCGGGATTTAAGGTGCAGGTTGAATAAACGAGCCTTCCTCCCGGCTTGAGATAGCGCGCGGCGTTGCAGATTATTGAAAACTGAATGTCGGGAAGGCCCGCTATATCCGCCGCCGTTTTATATCTGATTTCGGGCTTTCTTCTTATGACTCCGAGCCCCGAGCAGGGCACGTCGCAAAGAATTCTGTCAGCCGCGCCGAAATTTTCGTTATAAACGGAAGCGTCCGAAAGAGTTGAAATAACGTTTGTTATGCCGAGAGTTTTTGCGCCGTTTCTGATAAGGTCCACTCTTGACTGATAAATATCAAACGCCTTTATCGTGCCGGTATTGCCCATAATTTCGGCTATGGTGAACGTTTTGCCTCCGGGGGATGCGCACATATCAAAAACGGTGTCGCCCACAACGGGAGCAAGAGCCATGCAGCAAAGCTGAGACGCCTTGTCCTGAGCGTGGAAAAGCCCCTGCTTATAAGCCTCAAGAGAATCGACCGAGCCCGTGTTGCTGAGAACGAGAGTGTTTTCCATATCCGCCGATTTTTCGGATATCACGCCCTCCTCGGCGAGCTTCCAGATAAGGTCGTCCGCGTTGGTTTTGAGAGTATTCACCCTGACGGTAACGGGAGGCGTGTCGAGCGCTCTTTCAGCCATCGCTACGGCGTTGTCAAAGCCGTAAGCGTTTGCCCAGAGCTCTATTATCCACTGAGGGCAGGAATATTTGACGGAAAGATATTCGGGCGATTTCTCGTCCATATCGGGGTATTTTACGCCCGCGTCGGCAACACGTCTTAAAACGGCGTTCACAACCGAAGCGGCAAACGCGGATTTATTCTCTTTTGCGAGAGCCACGCTTTCGCTCACGGCGGCGTGAGCGGGCACCTTATCCATAAACAAAATCTGATAAGCGCCCATTCTCAATATCGTGTGAAGCTCGGGCTTGAGCTTTTTGAGCGGCTGATTGAGATAAAGGCTCAGGTTATAGTCAATGAGCATCAGCCTTTCGAGAGTGCCGTAAACGATATTTGTGACAAACGCCTTGTCCCTGTCGTCAAGCTCGGGGTTTTCTTTAAGAGCATTGTCGACGGCAAGGTTTGAAAAAGCGCCGTCCTTGTGAATTTTCAGCAGAGCTTCAAAAGCAACCTGTCTTGCCGATTTCATCTGTATTCCTCAGTTTCTGTTATTTCTCGTAAATCTCAAAAAGAGTCTTAAAAGGTTGGCGAGCGCAACGAGCATGGACGCAACGTAAGTCATCGCCGCGGCAACGAGCACCTTCTTGGCGCCGTCATATTCGTCGTTATAGAGCAAATCCGTTTCTTTTATGACCTTGAGCGCGCGCCTGCTCGCGTTGAATTCAACGGGCAGAGTGACAAGGTGAAAAACGAACACGCCTGCGTAAAGGAAAAGGCCTACGTAAATAAGAAACGAGAAGCCGGGCATATAAGGAGTAAGGAACAAGCCGAGAATTGCTATGGGGAGGCCGAGAGTTGAGCCTAAATTGCAAATCGGAATTATTGCGTTCCTCACCTGAATAGGCTTATAACCGAGCGCGTGCTGCGCGGCGTGACCCGCTTCGTGGCAGGCTATGCCGACGGCGGCGACGGTTGAGGACGAATACACTCCCTCCGAAAGGCTTATAACCTTGTTGGACGGGTTGAAATTATCGGTGAGCGTGCCTGCGGTAGGCTGAATAATAACGTCTTCTATTCCGTAAAATCTCAGCACAGCCTGCGCCGCCATAGCGCCCGTTAATCCGCGGGAATTTGCCCTCGCGCTGTATTTTTTGTAAGTTGACTTAACCCCGACCTGAGCAATCATCGCTATCAGGAAGGCGGGTATTACGAGAATAAAGTAATAAATGTCAAAGCCGTAATAATACATATATCAAACCTCCTGCAAATCAAATCCGTTTTCCGAAATCGGATTGCCCCTCAAATAGTCGGAGGCGGACATGGCCTTTTTGTTTTCGGCCTGAAGCCGCAATATTTCAATGCAGTTCAAATCGCCGCAGCAGACCTCGAGCCTGCCGTTTTTGTCCGTTATCTGGCCGGGGTATTCCCCTTTCGCGCCGGTGATAACGCTTTCGTGAATTTTAAACGTTTTGCCCGAGAGCTTCGCCGTGGCGCAGGGCCACTCGTAAAGCCCTCTTATCTTGTCATGCACCTGCCGCGCGCTCTGCCGCCAGTCAATGGGCGAGAGCTCTTTTGAGAGCATGGCAGCGTAAAACGATTTCCCTTCGGGCTGCTTCTTCGGCTCGAGTGTGCCCGCTTTCAGCGCTGCAACGGTCCGCTCCATTACGGACGCGCCGAGCTCAGACAAAACGTCGTGGAGCTGAGAAGCGTTCATATTTTCATCTATTTTTACTTTCTCGCACAGAAGCATATCTCCCGTGTCGAGCCCTTCGTCCATCTGCATGGAGGTAACGCCCGTTTCGTCAAGACCTCTGAGAATTGCCCACTGAATGGGCGCCGCTCCCCTTAAATCGGGCAGGAGAGAAGCGTGAATATTTATGCAGCCGTACTTCGGGTAAGACAAAATCTCCCCGGGCAGTATCTTGCCGTAAGCAACCACTATCGCAAGATCCGGCTGAGCCTGTTTAAGCATTTCAAGCGCCGTGCCGTCGCGCATTTTGACGGGCTGATAAACCGGTATGCCGTGTTTTTCGGCAAGCACCTTTACGGGCGGCGGAGTAAGCTCCCCGTGCCTTCCCTTGGGTTTATCCGGCTGAGTAAACACTCCGGTCACTTCGTCTTCCGAGTCTATGAGCCTTTGCAGACACGGAACGGAAAAATCGGGAGTGCCCATAAAAACAATTTTCATTCTTCCACCGCTCCGGGTATAATCCTATCAATATAAAGTATTCCGTCAAGATGATCTATTTCATGGCAGAAGCATCTGGCTTTAAGCTCCGTGCCTTTATATACGCACCAATTTCCGTTTCTGTCTTGAGCCTTGACCTTAACGGTCATGGGTCTTGCCGTTATGCCCGTTTCGCCCGGCACGGAAAGGCAGCCTTCCTTGCCGACCTGCTTGCCTTCCGTTTCCAATATTTCGGGATTTATGAGCTCAAGAAAATCGGAGCCGTCGCGCGAGCAGTCCATAACTATCACGCGCCTGAGCACGCCCACCTGCACTGCGGCAAGGCCCGCTCCCTCAGCGGCATACATCGTGTGTTTCATATCGTCGAGCAGAGTCCACAATCTCTGGTCGAATTTTTCAACGGGACGGGATTTTTTTCTCAAAATCGGGTCGCCGTATTCAACTATTTTTCTCGTTGCCATTTTGTTGCCTCACAGAACGGTATCGGGGTTTAAGTGAGCGTAAACCGTAACCGTTTTAAAAATCTTGTCTTTTGAAGTTTCTTTGAGTATCTCCGACATCATCGAGCGGAAGCCGGAGGTGTTTCTGCATTTGATGATTATTCTGTATCTGAATTTTCCTCCGAGCTTCGCAACTCTTGCGGGCACCGGGCGCAAAACGATCATTTTTTCGTTTTTATATTCTCCGACCGCTTTTTCGCCGAGCATTGCCGTGAGCTTTTCGCAAGCTCCTCTGACCGAGCTCTCTTCCTCCCCCGTCACTCCGATAACGCAAATATCGCAGTAGGGCGGATATTTCATGCCGTCTCTTATTTTAATCTCCGTGCTGAAAAATCTGTCGTAATCCTGGCGGGCGGCGAGTCTGATAAT
>CAJOLX010000060.1 GCA_905235625.1 uncultured Clostridia bacterium | reverse complement strand
GAGGGCTGCGGCAAAAACCGCACCCAGCGGCTGGTGATCTACTACAAGTTCGTGGGGTATCTCGAAATCCCCGATCACCCCTCCGCGCCGAACTACACCGCGATCTCCGGCAGGGCGTGGCGGTGGAGTACGTCTCCTGCGAGCCGACGGAAAGTGCGCGTGTGCTGTTCGACGGGGACTGCGAGCCGGTTGAAGAAGAGCAATAAAAAACCGGAGCAGTCCGAAACCTGCTCCGTACATAGGACAATATGATTAGCTCTTTTTGAAAGGTAGTTCGATGTTAGAAGCTCCATCAAGCGCTGAAACTGTTGTTACAAGAACAGTAACTGTGGTTAAAGCAAAATTGGCTACTAAAGCCCACTTGAACTTTTTCCCTTCGGAATCTTTTTCACTTGCCATCCTAGCTATTTCTTGCATCTTATCAATGCAGTACTTCTTTTCTTCAAATGTGACAACGCCGTCACTCATTGCAAGCTTAATGACATCGATGATGTTATCGCACATATCGTAAAAACGATTGACGCTTTCTTTATCGTCATCCATCCCTTTTGAGACGGTGTCCTTAAGGTCATTTAATCCTTCGATGGACACCTTCGCAAAGTCCGGAAACTGTTCTAAAGCTTTCTTAGCAACTTCCGGGTCCATCTTGTCGATCATTGAAACAAAGGACATAACATTATCTTTTGATAAGTGACGAAAATCAGGAATGTCAAGCTTATTTAGGACTTGAGTTTCTGTGAGTGTTTTAGACATTGTGAGAATCCCCCTTTTGAAGATTACAGTGTAATAATACAACGAAATGCCTGATTTTTCAATAGTATAGGCAAAAAACAGGTGGATGCAACTCAAATCCGTTACATCCTCTCGATATGGTTGCGGAGGGAGGACTTGAACCGCGTCGTCGCAAGCTGCGTATCGCTCGTTTCCGCGCCTATCAAAAGCTTGTTCGCACGAAAAATCGCCGCTCAAAAAATACACAAAATGGAGGTAAAAAACGTAAAAATCAGTCGAACAAAATATTCCGAAACCTCAAAATACAGGTTGATATTTATCGCAGCTTTATGCTATACTTCAACCGGTATGCAAGTTAATATTTCACACAGCATGGGTATGTATTTTTACCCCTGTAAAACACATGCTTTTTTACGACGTGCGAATGTTATGTTGAATCTTGCTTAACGGCATCGGAGTTGTGTGCTTTTCTTGCGCAGCTTCGGCTGCGCGCCTTTAATTTTGCGGCTGTTTTCGCCGAAGGCTGCAACAACAAAATTAAGGTTTTCAAAAGAAACGCATATGGTTATCGCAACTTTAAGCGCTTCAGAAAACGCATTCTCTATATGTTCTCTTGACAAAAACTATCAACGGCAACAACTTTTGCCGTTGTTGCCGTTGTCGTTACTTTTCATTTTATTGAATTTTTACCCAAACTATTGACGTTGGGTCCCAAAATCCCCCTGCCTGATTTCGGCAGAGGGATTTTCTTTTAAATTTATGTCACTGTTTTACGTTGCTGCGTTTACGTTCTGTGCGATCAGCCCTGAGCGTTGATTGCTGCCTGAGCGGCTGCAAGACGGGCGATGGGCACTCTGAACGGTGAGCAGGAAACGTAATCAAGACCGATGGAGTTGCAGAACTCAACGGAGGTGGGATCTCCGCCGTGCTCGCCGCAGATGCCGCAGTGAAGAGCGGGATTTACGGGCTTGCCGAGAGCGATTGCCATCTCCATGAGCTTGCCTACGCCGTTTCTGTCAAGACGGGCAAACGGATCGCTTTCAAAGATCTTGTTGTCATAGTAAGCGCCGAGGAACTTGCCTGCGTCGTCACGGCTGAAGCCGAAGGTCATCTGAGTGAGGTCGTTGGTGCCGAAGCAGAAGAAGTCGGCCTCTTTCGCGATTTCGTCGGCGGTGAGAGCAGCTCTGGGAATCTCGATCATGGTGCCTACCTGATACTTGAGTGAAGCGCCTGCGGCGGCGATCTCAGCGTCGGCGGTAGCTACGACGATATTCTTAACGAACTTGAACTCTTTAACTTCGCCTACGAGCGGAATCATGATTTCGGGCTCGATATTCCAATCGGGATGAGCCTTGCTCACGTTGATAGCGGCGCGGATAACGGCCTTGGTCTGCATCTTCGCGATTTCGGGATAGGTAACGGTAAGGCGGCAGCCTCTGTGACCCATCATGGGGTTGAACTCGTGAAGTGAAGAAATGATAGCCTTGATGTCTTCAACGCTCTTGCCCTGAGCATTGGCGAGCAGCTCAATGTCTGCTTCCTCGGTGGGAACGAACTCATGAAGAGGAGGATCAAGGAATCTGATGGTAACGGGGCAGCCCTCAAGAGCCTCATAAAGAGCCTCAAAGTCGCCCTGCTGATAAGGCATGATCTTGTCGAGAGCTTTTTCTCTCTCTTCAACGGTGTCGGCGCAGATCATCTCGCGGAAAGCGGCGATTCTGTCAGCCTCGAAGAACATGTGCTCAGTGCGGCAAAGGCCGATGCCTTCTGCTCCGAGCTGACGAGCCTGCTTGGCGTCTGCGGGAGTGTCGGCGTTGGTGCGAACCTTCATAGTTCTGTATTTGTCGGCAAGAGCCATAATTCTGCCGAATTCGCCTGCGATGGAGGCGTCAACGGTGGGGATGATTCCCTTGTAGATGTTGCCGGTGGAGCCGTCGATTGAAATGTAGTCGCCTTCGTTGAATACTTCGCCCGCAAGGGTGAACTTCTTGTTGGCTTCGTCCATGTTGATGTCGCCGCAGCCGGAAACGCAGCAGGTGCCCATGCCGCGGGCAACAACGGCTGCGTGAGAGGTCATACCGCCGCGAACGGTGAGTATGCCCTGAGACGCCTTCATGCCGGTGATGTCTTCGGGTGAAGTTTCAAGACGAACGAGAACGACCTTCTCGCCTCTTGCGTTCCACTCTTCTGCGTCTTCAGCGGTGAACACTACCTTGCCGCACGCAGCGCCGGGAGAAGCGCCGAGGCCTCTGCCGAGAGGAGTCGCCTTCTTGAGAACGGCGGTGTCAAACTGCGGGTGAAGCAGGGTGTCGAGGTTTCTGGGGTCTATCATGGTAACGGCTTTCTTCTCGTCTATCATGCCCTCGTCAACGAGGTCGCAGGCGATCTTGAGAGCAGCCTGAGCGGTTCTCTTGCCGTTACGGCACTGAAGCATAAAGAGCTTGCCGTTTTCAACGGTGAACTCCATATCCTGCATGTCTCTGTAGTGATCCTCAAGGATCTTGCAAACCTTAACGAAATCCGAATAAGCTTCGGGGAATTCGTCTGCCATCTGAGCGATGGGCATCGGGGTGCGAACGCCTGCAACAACGTCTTCGCCCTGAGCGTTCTTAAGGAACTCACCCATGAGCTTCTTCTCGCCGGTGGCGGGGTCTCTTGTGAAAGCAACGCCCGTGCCGGAGTTGTTGTTGAGGTTGCCGAATACCATAGGCATTACGTTAACGGCGGTGCCCCATGAATAGGGGATGTCGTTATCGCGGCGATAAACGTTGGCGCGGGGGTTATCCCATGAACGGAATACGGCGCGGATGGCTTCGTAAAGCTGAACCTTCGGGTCGGAGGGGAAGTCCTCGCCGAGCTGCTTCTTATACTCCGCCTTGAACTGCTCCGCAAGCTCTTTAAGGTCGGCTGCGGTGAGCTCAACGTCGTAAGTAACGCCCTTTGCCTTCTTCATGTCGTCGATAAGCTGCTCGAAATACTTCTTGCCCACTTCCATAACGACGTCGGAGAACATCTGGATGAATCTTCTATATGAATCGTAAACAAATCTCTCAAATTCGGGAGTGGGGTTTTGGGCTATCATAGCGGCGACAACGTCGTCGTTAAGGCCGAGGTTGAGGATGGTATCCATCATGCCGGGCATGGAAGCGCGGGCGCCGGAACGAACGGAAACGAGAAGGGGATTCTCAAGGCTTCCGAATTTCTTGCCGTTGATTTCTTCCATTTTCTCAACGCTCTGCATGATCTCCGCCATAATTTCGTCGTTGATCTGTCTGCCGTCCTCATAATACTGTGTGCAGGCTTCGGTGGAAATCGTAAAGCCCTGAGGAACGGGAAGACCGATTTTGGTCATTTCGGCAAGGTTCGCGCCTTTGCCGCCGAGCAGCTCGCGCATGGTGGCGTCGCCCTCGGAAAACATGTAGCAATATTTTTTGGACATTTCGAGTTACCTCCGTTATTTATGGTATTTTTGCCGCATATAGTATATCACGAGTTTTTTTATTTGTAAATGTAAAATTTACGCGCGAAAAAAATTTGTGCTAATAAAAATAAAGCAGAGCGGCGGCATAGAGCGTTTTTGTTTATTTTTTACATAGCTGTTCGCGCCGCCGGCAGGCAAAAATAAACGCCGGGCGCGCTTTGAAGCGAACCCGGCGTTTTGCCGTTTTATTTAACGAATTTGGGATTGTCAAGCCTGTAAATTATGCCGCAGTTCGGAGAGTCCGCCTTGAGCACGTTGTAGGAAACGTACATGTCGCCGTTAAGGAAGAAAATATTTTCCGCCTCATTGTCGGTAACGGGCAGGTCGCATCTGCCGAGGAATGTGCCGTTAACGTCATATTTGTAGATGCAGTTTTGCTTATAATAAACGGCGTAAATATACTCTCCGTCGGTGTCGAGAGTTTGGCGGGTGTAGCCGTTGTCTATCATGTTAAAAGAGCCTTTTACGTTGAAATCGGCGTCAAGCTCAACAACGTTGAAGGTTCTCGAAATGCCGGCGTAGTAGAAATCGCTTGCTCCCACGTAAACGAGCGAATAAACCGCGGACGTAATCTGCTTTGTGTATTTCACCTGAAGCGAATCGGGGTCAACGAAGGTGAGAGTGGTGTAATTTGGCTTGTTGTTGCACACGATGAGCTCACGGGTCTTGCTGTTGTAAGTGATGTCGTTCGCGTGGTCTATCGACAGCTCTTCCGAAATGCCGACGGCTTTGTTTTCGGCAATGGAGATTTTGAGAATTCTGCCGGGCACGCTGCCGTCTTCGGCGTTGGGGTCTATGATGGTTTCATAAACGTATGTGCCGTCGGTGCATCCTCCCTCAATCGTTCTCACGTTTTCAAAAAGAGAGGGAATCGCAAAAACCTGCGTCATAGTCATTTCCGGCTCTTTTCCGCCGCCGAAAAGCCCTGTAATAAAACTGATTATACTCATAAGCACCGCCAGAATAGCTTGAAATACAGCTTGCATTATAATAATCCCCTTTTCGCATTATGCCCGATAACTTTAACACACGGCAGAGGAAAATTCAACAACAAAATTATTAATTTTTTGTAAAAAACAGCGAAAAAGACGCTTCCGCGCAAAATCAACGCGAAAGCGCCGTGAAATTTTGGATTTTTACCGTCAATTTAACGTCAATCGGCGGGAATATAAGCGTCGGTGTCGGCGTTATCAACCGTCTCGATTTCGGGTGTGTCGCTCGAGCTGCTATCGGTTTCTTCGGGCTCGTAGCGGGTCGGATTGGTGTAGCTCGTTTCGGGCTGAGCCTCGGTGGCGGTTGTGGGCGAAACGTAAACTCTCAGGGTCACTTTAGTGCCGACGTCATATTGCTGATTTTCGGCAAGCGACACCATAATGACCTCGCCGTCGGCGTAATTTCCTACGGTCGTTTCGGATTTTTCAACCTCAAAGCCGAGCTCGGTAAGGCGGTTGTAAGCGTCCTCGTAGCTTGCGCCCTTAACGTCGGGCAGCATCACTTTTTCTTTGCCCTTGCTGACAAACAGAGTTATCTCCGTGCCCTTGCTGACCATAGTGTCGGGGTCAATGCTCTGGCTGATAACGTAACCTGCGTTCACCTCGGAGCTGTAAACCTCTCTGCTCTGAATTTTAAAATTGCCGTTGAACACGGGATTTGACTCTATGTCGTAAAAGCTCCTGCCGATGAAATTCGGCACGGCGGTCATCTCTGCGTCCTGCTCGACGGTCGTCGTTTCTTTGCCCGGGAGCTCAAATTTATCTTTAAAGACGGTGAGAGCGAGCGCGGCAAAAACCGCAATGCCCACGACCGCGATTATCGCGGAGGTTATGCCGATTATGGCGCCCGGCTTCATCTGCTTTTTCTGAGGCGAAGCTTTCTGCTGCTCGGCAGCCTTCTGAGCGTGCTGCCTGCTGTATTCAACCCCCGAAGCGGTGGCAACGGGCGAAGCGGAAAGCTCGGCTCGAAGCTGCTCGACGGTTCTCGTTCTGTCTTTCGGCTGAATTTGAAGAGCGTTTATGAGACCGTTTATTACGTAGGCGGGCAGGGCCTCGGCGAATTTGCCGGGCACCATGAGCCTGTCGTTAACCGCTCTTTCTCTCGCGGATATGGGGTCGGAGCCGATGAGCGCTCTGTAAAGCACGGCGGCGAAAGCGTAAATATCGGTCCACGGGCCCTGCGGAATGTCGGTCGAATACTGCTCGAGAGCGGCGTAGCCGTCAAAAATCTGCGGATTGAGCTTGCCTTCGGCGGAGCGCACTTCGCCTATCGAGAAGCCCGTTATTTTTATCTTTCCGTCCTCTCCGATTACGAGAGTGGAAGGGGAAATCCCTCTGTGAATAATGCCGTTTTTGTGAAGAGTGCCGAGGGTGGAAAGGGTGGGCATGAGAAGCTGCCTTGCCTTTTCCCACGGGATGTAGCCGGTTTTGCTTCTGAGAAGAAAATCTCTGAGCGAAATGCCGTCAAAATGGTCGTAAACGGCGTAAGAAGTGCCGTAATCCTCAAGCACCGCCGTAACGTTTATGAGAGCGGAAAGACCGCTTAATTTCGCGAGCTTTGACCACATTTCCTCAAACGAGCGGCGCATTTCGGCAAACGCCGATTCGCTGCCGAGCATTACCTGCAGATTGAGGCTGCTGCCGTTTCTCACCGTGATGGCGGCGGGGCTGAATTCCCTTATGAAAACGGCTTTTTTCTCGGCGATATCCCAGCTGATATAAGTGACGCCCTCTCCGTTTCTCTCAAGGGCTCTGCCGAGAAGATACCTGTTTGCGATTACCGAACGAACCGGCAGAAAAGGAGGCTCCTGCACGGTGTCAACGTGAAAGCCGCAGTGAGGGCATTTCTTCTCGTCGCCGATGTCGCGCATGCAGCCCATGCAAAGTGTTTCCGAACTAATCATAATATCATAAACTCCTGTCGCGAAGCGACTCGTTTCATTTAACTGAATTCGGTCATAATAACCCTATTGTGGTTATCTTAACAAAAGGCATTTTCTTTGTCAACGAATGCTACAAAATTGTAATAATTTTCGTTACTATTGTCAATCGAGGGGCAAAATATTTGTATGAGCAAAATATTTTTTTGCTTGAACTTTTCTTGTTGCTCGCATATAATTAAATTAGTATAATGGAGTAAAATGGCGCTGAGTATGACTGAACGGAGGACAGATATGGCAAAAAAAGAGAACGTGCCTCTTTATCTTTTTCACGAAGGCACCAACGCGAAAGCTTATGAATATCTCGGCTCTCACCAATCGGGCGAGGGTGCCGTTTTCAGAGTATGGGCTCCCAACGCTCAATGGGTAGGCGTTGCCGGCGATTTCAATTCCTGGCAGGCAGGGGAAGCGCCCATGCGTAAAATCAGCGACGGTGTGTGGGAATGCAAGGTAGACAAGGTTAGCAGATACGACGCTTACAAATATCTCATCTCCACCGCCGACGGACGTTCTTTCTACAAAGCCGACCCCTACGCGTTCCACGCCGAAACGAGGCCAGGCACCGCATCCAAATTTTATGAGCTGCCCGAATTCAAATGGACTGATTCCGCCTGGCTCAAAAAGCGCAGGGAGAAGGATATTTATTCCTCGCCCGTCAACATTTACGAGGTGCACGCGGGCTCGTGGCAGACTTATCCCGACGGCAACAACCTGCCTTACCGCGAGCTTGCCGACAGGCTCATTCCCTACGTTAAGGATATGGGCTACACTCACATTGAGCTTTTGCCGATAATGGAGCATCCCTTCGACGGCTCGTGGGGTTATCAGGTGACGGGATATTTCGCTCCCACGTCAAGATACGGCACGCCCGAGGATTTTGCTTACCTCGTAAACGCCGCTCACCGCGCGGGAATAGGCGTTATACTCGACTGGGTTCCCGCTCACTTCCCGAAAGACGCTTTCGGACTTTACGAATTTGACGGCGGAGCCTGCTACGAATATTCCGACCCCCGCAAGGGCGAGCATTATCAGTGGGGCACCAAAGTTTTTGACTACGGCAGGTCGGAGGTGCGCTCATTCCTCATTTCGAGCGCGATGTTCTGGCTTGACAAATATCACGTTGACGGCCTCAGGTTTCAGCGTGGCACTCCTGTCTGCATCAATCAGCCTCAAGGCAGATAGCTTTCTGCTGAGGAAGAAAAAAACGGAAATAGCACCAATGGCTATACCTA
>CAJOLX010000059.1 GCA_905235625.1 uncultured Clostridia bacterium | reverse complement strand
AAGACCTTGAGGCTTATATGGACGAGGTGCTCAACGTCGTCACTCTCGGCAGAGCGGCGAGAAACACCGCAAACATCAAAAACAGGCAGCCTCTCAGCAAGATGTTCGTTGCCGTTCCGCGCGAGCTGCCCGAGGAATTCCTTGAGATAGTTGAAGACGAGCTCAACATTAAGTCCGTTGAATTCGTAAACGACTCTTCAACCTACGTTTCCTACGCCTTCAAGCCTCAGCTCAAGACTCTCGGCCCCAAATACGGCAAGCTGATAGGCGGCATAAGAAACGCCCTTCAGTCCCTCGACGGCGCAAAAGCCAAGAAAGAGCTTGACACGGAAGGCGCCGTCAAGCTGAATATCGACGGCGCCGAAATCGCGCTGCCCAAGGAAGACCTTCTTATCGAAACCGTTCAGAAGGAAGGCTACCAGGCGGAGAGCGACAACGGCGTTACCGTGATTCTCGACACCTCGCTCACACCCGAGCTCATAGAAGAGGGCTACGTGAGAGAGATGGTTTCGAAGATTCAGGATATGCGCAAAAAAGCGGGCTACGAGGTTATGGACAACATTTCGGTTTACGTTTCCGGCAACAGCAAGCTCGCGGATATATTTGAAAAGAACAAAGACTCAATATGCGGCGACGTGCTCGCAAAGCAGGCTCAATACTCCGACGGCGGAGAATTCGTGAAAGAGCTTGACATAAACGGCGAAAAAGTTACCTTCGGCATTACCAAAATCTGAAAACAATTTTAGCAATACCATTTAGGAGGGTGTGTATGAGCAAAGGTAAAAAAGTGCTTTTCGTAGTGCTTTTGGTCATATTCATAGGCTTTTCGGTCTATCTGTCTTTCAATATGATTTCAAGGCCTACCTTCGAGTACGATTATACCGATAACTACAACGGTACCGGCGTGTCCGGTTACGTTTTCAACGGCTTTAACGGCAATTCCGGCACCGAAACGGTTTACATCGACTATCCTTATTTTAAGGAAGGCGGAAGCTGGACGCAGGACAAGGGCAAAAAGGTTATCGCCGTTGACGGCTACACCTTCGTTTCCGACGAATACGTGCAATACATATACATCGGGCCCGACGTTGAATTCATCGGTGACCAGGCGTTCGTTTACTGCAAAAAGCTCCGCGCCGTTTACGTTGACGAGGCGAACCCCAACTACGTTGACGTTAACGGAGTGCTTTACACGAAGGATAAGAAAGAGCTCATTCTTTACCCCCTCTGCCACTGCACCCAGGTGGTTTATGACGACATTGAGCAATTCGGCGAGGTACGGAACATCGGCACCGAGGTGAAAGAAACCTTTACGGCAAGCGGCAGCGCCGATGAGATATTCGACTCTCTTCACTCTCAGATAAAGAACGCGAATGCCGATGACTTCACGAGAGAAATGTATGACGAGATGCTCGAAAAGGGCGTTGCGACCCCCTACACCGGCACTTATTACATTCTCAAATCCGGGCCGGACTCCGCCGAAATAACGGTTGACAAGGTCTGGACTCAGAGCGAAACCTACACGGTGCCCGAGGGCGTTGAAAAAATAGCCGGCAAAGCGTTTTATAAGTGCGACAGGCTCGAAGAAATCACCCTTCCCTCAACCGTTACCGAGATATGGGATATGGCGTTTTTCAAGTGCTTCAACACCGCCCTTATAGAGCTGCCCGACGGCCTTGAATACATCGGCGACGATGCGTTCAGCTATTGTGAAAAGATGCGCTACGCGATATTCATCCCCGAATCGGTTGACCACATCGGCCACCACGCTTTCTATAAGTGCAGCAACGACCTGCTCTATTACATGGGCGACAAGGATGAATCCGGCATTGAGCTCGGCGGCAGATGGCAGGCGAGAAGCGACAATTCCTTCAGAGCCGACCCTCCCTCATGGGGCAAAACAAGGCAGGAATGCGACGAATACAATAAGCAGCTCGCTCTCGAGGCGGAGAAAGCGTCAAAGGGCGAAAGCGCGGCGGCTTCGGCTTCCTCGGCAAACGCGGGCGAAGTAAACACCACTATCATCACGCTCATCATTATATTCTTCTTCATTCCCGGATTTATTTACATCGGGATTCAGGTTATCAGAGCCCTCTTCAAGGATGATTTCCTCATGACGAAGAAGGGGAAGAAAAAGCTCGAAAAGCGCAAGCGCGAGCAGGAGCTCATACATGAGGCTTACGTAAACGCGGGTGCAAATCTCTTTGAAGAAGAGGAAAAAGACCAATCGGAGGAAGAAGAAGCAAAAGCGGAAGAAGTTTCCGAAGAAAATTCCGCGGAAAGCGAAGAAGAGGCGCAAATCAAAGACGATTGCGCCGAAAAAGAAGAAGGGAGCGATGACTGATGGCAAAAGAAGGCAATAATAAAGTCGGCGCCTTTTTCAGGCAGTTTAAAGACCATTGGACCACTCCCGCCGAGGGCAGATACGTCCCCTACAAGGAATACGTAAACGTTCTTTTCGGCGTAGGCGGAGAGTACGCTCTGCAAAGAGTTATCAACTATCTTTCATTCGGCACGGGCTGCTACCTCGTAATTTTCTATTATGAGATACCCGTTCTCACGTTTTCGGTTATCGCGGCTTTCTTTATGGTGCAAACCTATTTCTGGGACATCATAAATATGGTAGTCAACGACAACCTCGGCTTTTTGCCGAAGAAAGCGGAAAGGCGGCTTTACTCGCTGTTTATCTTCTTCGCCGCGCTCGGCCTTCTCACGCTGATATTCGATTTCTCGGCGATTTTGCCCTTCCCGGCAAGGCTCGAAGACTTTTTGACTTCATTCCCCGGCATAAATTTGAGAAATACTTTTAAAATATTCGGCGCTCACTGGCTTGCGGTCGGCTACGGTGGCATGAGAAACCTCTTCATCCGCAAAAGGTGGCTGCCGAAGCTCGGCAGATATAAGCTCTTTGCTTACACAAACGTTATCCCCGAAATGATAACCGTTATTCTCATCTGCTGGCTTCCCCTTTACAACAAGCCTCTTTACGAGCGTGTGTGGATGCTTTATCTGCTCTTCGCAATTCTCGGCATGTTCACCTACACGGGCGGAGCGCAGTCAATTTCAAGCAGCATTTCGCCCAACCCTCACGAGAGAATGCTCGTGCGCGCTTACCCAGAAAAGCTCAGCCACCTGTTTAATTCCATTCTCGTCGCGTCCGTTATGCCCATGCTCGCGTCGGCGCTTACGGGCGACATAACAAATATCAACACTTACCGCTA
This sequence comes from uncultured Clostridia bacterium, assembly GCA_905235625.1. Lineage (GTDB taxonomy): Bacteria > Bacillota > Clostridia > Oscillospirales > Acutalibacteraceae > CAG-177. Next base: position 5,463 of record CAJOLX010000059.1, on the reverse strand, counting down.
CATAATCCCCATCATGATGATGCTCTGCACATTACTGATGTTTTCGGGTCTCGGCGGCATAAAAGAGAGAATCCCTCAGCCTCCGGTCGATAAAAAGAAGTACGTGCCGTTTTGGGACGGAATACACGGCGTTTTGAAGAATAAATATCTCTGGATAAACGCCATTTCCGGCCTCATAGACGCTTTGGGAAACGGCTCTCTCGCCGTGAAAGAAATCATACTTATTTACACCTGGCGTGAGAGAGGCATAATCTTTGTGCTCGTGGATAACCTCGTTGCCTTGATGGGCGACCCGGGCGCATTCCTCGCTCCCTGGATAAGAAAGAGATTTCAGTATAAAAATCTCATAGTTTTCAAGCGCCTTGTTTGCGCGGGGCAGAGCCTCGGCTACATTTGCGCCATGTATTTCTTCAGAGACAATTATTTCCTGAGCGGTCTCGTGATGCTCATTTCGCTTTGCATAGGCGATATGCTCAAATCCGCCATGAGCCTTGCGGAATCCGACATGGGAGTTCGTCTTAAAGACTATCAGATGTATCTCTCCGGCGAAAGGCTTGAAAACTACGCAGGCGTTGTAAACTGGTTCACAAAGCCGTTCAGCGCGATAATCAGCCTTATCATCCCCGTTCTCTTCTACAGAGTCGGATTTATCTCGGACTATGACATACTCTTCGTTGACGACATAAGAAGCAAGTGTATTATCATAGGCGTTGCGTTTGACCTTGTAGGCCACCTGCTATGCTGCCTTCCCTACCTGTTCTTCTGGGATTACACGGACGAAAAGCACGAAAAGGTCATGGAAGTGCTCGAAGAAAGAGAACGCCTTGCCAACGCCGGCGCCTCTCAGGAGGAAATTTACGCCGTGGGCAAAGACGAAATTTAAAGCTTCATATTATAACAAATCGGTCTGCGAGCCGCAAAGCCCGCAGACCGGTTGATTTTTTGCCTGATTTTATTTTACCGCGAGAGTGTCGCCCTCGTCCTCTATTCTTCTGAAAAACGGGCGTTCGCTGAGGCTTGAGTTAGGTGAATGATAGGTGAGATAAAGCCCGTCGGCGGAGTCAAAAATCATGCCGTGGCCGCCGTCGTTCAAAATGAGAGGAGGCATGTGCTCAAAGCCGCCCTTTATGCTGCCCGAATTAAATCTCACAAGGCACTCGGCGTATTTTTCGTCAATAAACGTTGACCAAATCATAAAGAGCCTGCCGTTTTTGCCGCGATACATAAACGGCCCGTCGGTAACGTAATGCGTGCCTTCGGGGCATTTGTTGGCATAATAAGGCTCGGAGGCTTTAAAAAGAAAGACGGGCTCGTCCACGGCTCTCTTCAAATCGTGACTCAAGCGCACGTAGCAAATCGCGCCGTCGATTATCTGCGTGTGCTCGTGGCAAAACACCATATAGGGCTCGCCGTCTTCAACGTAAAACGTGCCGTCAAGGCATTCCCATTCTTTTTTGGTTATCTGCCCGTCGCTGTGCGGCTCAAACGGCCCGAGCGGAGAAGAGGACGACAAAATGTGAGTGCCGCGAAGCTTGCCTTCATAGTTGAACGTTGCGAAAAGATAATATTTGCCCTCGTATTTATGCACCTCGGGCGCCCAGTTCACCCCGTCATTGAGCCCGAAAGCCGCGGAATCAAAGCACTCGCGCGCCTCCCAATTTTCAAGGTCGCGCGAAACGTAAACGTCAAAGCCGCCGGTGTGAACGCCGAAATTTTTACCTCTCGTGCCGTACATGTAGTAAACGCCGTCTTCGTAAAGCACGAACGGGTCTCTTATATTGATTTCACTTTTTTTCATGCCGTAACCCTCCGTTAAATCTTTATTCAATTATGCAACTTTTCATCCGCTTATGTCAACGTTATATGCAATTTTAATGAAAAAATAAACCGATTTTCTAATTGATTTTACAAAAGTTTATGTTATAATAAAATGTAACATTCTCATAAAAAGGGGTGAAAGCCGGAAATCCGGCATATAGATATGAGGAAAAAACTCTCGGTCGTTTTGTTAACCGTCGTTTTGGCGCTGACACTTTGCGCTCCGCAGGCATTCGCCTCAAAAATCACGAGCGTAAAGACGCAGGGCAACGAAATAACAGCGGAAATATCGGTTGACGACAGCGGCTCCGTTAGCAAAGATAAAATTACAGCCACCCTTGACGGGGCTCCGCTTGAAATGAAGAGCCTCGACGTTAAGAGCGGCTCCACCGAATATATAGTGATGATAGACACGTCGCTCTCTCTGTCCGCAGAGCACTTTGAGAGCCAGAAAAAAGCCGTTACCGACCTTTATAAGTCGCTCGGCAAAAACGACTCTATGGTGCTTTACACCTTCGACAAGTCCACGTCAAAAATTCTTGACGGCAGCGAGAAGAGCGAAGACGCCCTTAAAAAGATTTCCGCAATCAAAGCCGCCGGGCAGGACACCGCGTTTTACGAGGCTATGATAACTCTCGCCGACGCGTCGTCCGCAAGCAAGGCTGACAGCGTTGTGCCGATAGTGTTTACCGACGGCGTTGAAACGCTTGACAAAGGCGCTGAAAGCAAAGCCGAAAAAGCGCTCAAGGAGCTCGGCATTCCCGTTTACGGCATGTATCCGAGTGTTGAGAAAAAAGCCGATTCGGACGCTCTTAACGAGCTTTTGAAGCTCTCGGGCGGCAAAGCGGTTTCCTTCACTCCCGACAACGTGAGCGATAAGCTCTCCGATTACACCGAGTCCGGTTCCGCCGACAAAGCGACCGTCGTATTCTCCGCGCCCGGAGAGATTGCAGAGAATGAAAACGCCGCTCTTTCGATAGACCTCGGCGACGGCAAGCCCGTAACTAAAAAAATCGCGGTCAAGGCGTGGAGCCCCGAAAACACCGAAACCGAAGCTCAGACCGAAGAGACCGAGACTCAGTCCGAAACCGAAACCGAAACCACAGCCGTTTCACCCTCGGAGCCCGGCGGAATAACCGACTTGCTCAAGCTGATTATTCCCGCGGCGGCGCTGATAATTCTGCTTATCGTAGTTTTGCTCGTTTTCAAAAAGAAAAAGGGCGCTTCAAAGAAAGATAAAACCGAAGAGGAAGAAAAACCTGCCGTAGAGGAGCCTAAAGAAGAAATTGCGGCTCCCGAAGAGCCCGAGCCCACAGTCGCGCCCGAGCCCGTTCCCGCCGAAGAAACCGAGCAGGAAATAAGCGAGCCCGAAGAACCTGAAGCGGAAGAGCCTGCCGAAGCGCAGAGCGAAGAGGAGCCGCAGCCCGAAGGCGAAAACGCCGAGGCTGAAGAAGAGCTTTCCGAAGAAGAGAAGCAAAAGCTCGAGGACGCAAAGCGCAGAGCCGAAGAGCGCGCCAAGAGAAGAGCCGAAAATCTTGAGAAGGCAAAGGCCGCCGCGGCGGCGCGCGCCGCAATGATGGCTCAAATGGGCAGCGAAAGCAAAGAGGCTGCGGAAGCGAGAGCCGAAAAGGAAGCGGAGGAAGCCGAAAAAGCGAAACAAGCCGAAAAGGAAGCCGCCAAGGCTGCCAAAGAAAGAGCGAAGAAAGAAAAAGAAAACAAAAAGAAAATGAAGGCGGAAGGCTCAAACTTCCAGTTCTATTTCGTCGATAAAAAGTAAAATAAAAACATACCGACGCGCAATTACACGTTTAATATTGAGATATTTACCGCTTTTATTTCGGGCGTTCGTAATCCCACAAGGCTGCGAACGCCCGTTTTTTGCCGTTAATTGTAAATTTTTAATGCCGCTTTTTCCCTTTTCTTGACATCGCCGCTTCTCAAAGATATAATTATATTGGTATTTTATTATTTTAAATATGCGTTTTATTTGATATAAATATTCGAGGTGCAAAATGAAGGCAATCAAAAACTTATCAGCCGCAATTCTCGCTCTGCTAATGCTTTTGCAGGGCTTGCCTGCGTTTGCCCTGGATGCGTCAAGCGACTTTGTGAATTCCGACAAAGAAGGCTTTCTTGACGGCTGGTTTTACTATGCCGGCAACGGCGCCGATATATCATACGCTTACAGAGAAACCGATATTGAAACAAACAGGCAGGCGCTCACGGATTACGCCGTTTCGAGCGTTGCGCCGTTCGGCTCTTACGTTTACGTGAGCGACGGCTCCGTTTTAAGCAGAATAAGCCTCTCCGATTTTGAAGAAGAAAGCGTTTATTCCTCGAGAGCGGGCATAGACGGTTACGCCGTTGCCGCAGGCAAAGTATATATGCTCATTAACGGTAGCGTTTTTGAGATGAAAAACGGCGAAAAGGCTCTTACCACCGTCGTCGCAAGCGGTGAAATCAATTCCTTCTGGCTCGAGAGCGCAGCCGCGCTCTGCTACATGACCGACCTTAAAACCATTTACAGCCTGAATCTTTTAACGGGCTCCGTCACGAGCAAAAAGAATAACAGCACCGACCTCGGCAACGAAATTCCGCTTTACGGCGGGCAAACGCAGCAGGGCAGCTTAAGCCCCGACGCGATGCAGCTCGGCTCTTTGCAGGATAAGTTCCCCGAGGGCAGATATTGGAACCACATAGGCTCTTCCAACAATCCCGACCGCACGACCTCCACCGCCTGCACTCACCATTCAAGCGGCTGCTCTTACGGCGGGTCCTGCGGCTGCAATTCATTCGGCTCCGCAATTCAGTGCATGGGCTACTCTTTTAAATGCGCTTACGACGTTTACGGCTCTTACACCTCAAGCTGGGATCAATATGATTCATCGACCTTGCTCGATAACGTTAAAGCGGGCGACGTTATAAGATATAGAAAAGACACCCACTCCATTTTCGTTACCGGCGTCAGCGGCAGCACGATTTATTTTACGGATTGCAACAACGACGGCCATTGCAGAATACGCTGGAACGGAACGGTATCAAAATCCACCGTTGCATCCACTTTCACATATTTGAGATCCGCTCCCTACGTTGCCCCGGGCGGCGGAAGCGCGTCTGTTGAATACACCGTCACTTTTAACGCAAACGGCGGCTCATGCTCGGTAAATCAGGCAAAAATCAAGGGCGGCGACACTTACGGCGACCTGCCCGCGCCCACAAGAGAGGGCTATGATTTTGACGGCTGGTTCACCTCGTCAAGCGGCGGCTCCCTCGTTTCGTCGGGCGATAAGGTAACGGGCAGCGTCACTCTTTACGCTCATTGGACCATTAAGACGTATTACGTCACCTTCGATAAAAACGGCGGCAACTACGCGCCCGATAACTTTTCAAAGCTTTACGGAGAGAGCAAAGTAATTGCAAACAGAACGCCCTCGAGGGAAGGCTACACCTTCGTTTGCTGGAACACGTCTATCGACGGCACCGGCGCGTCCTACAGCCCCGGCGCAACCTACAGCGCAAACGAAACCGTTACCCTCTACGCTTTCTGGAAGGCGAAATCCGTGCAGATACAGTATGAGGCGAACGGCGGCACGGTTGCCGAAAAATACAAAACGGTGTTTTACGACAGCGCCTACGGCGAGCTAC
>CAJOLX010000058.1 GCA_905235625.1 uncultured Clostridia bacterium | reverse complement strand
GTTTTATATGCTCGACGGCTACGACGCCTATCTCTGGACGGCGCACGGACGTTTCCCGACCAACACTCCCGGCTGGTGGGGCGGCGCTCATCCGTTCAATATTCTTGACTGGTCAATAGTGCATAACGGCGAGATTTCAAGCTATGACGCTAACCGCCGCTACATTGAGCAGTTCGGCTATAAATGCACCATGCAGACCGATACTGAGGTCATAACTTATCTGTTTGACCACCTTATCCGTCATCACGGTTTGCCTGTAAACGTTGCCGCCGACGTGCTGACAGCCCCCGAATGGGACGAAATCGACCGTATGGACGATGTGAAAAAAGAGTATTTCACCAATCTTCGCGCCATTTACAGCGGCGCTCTCGTCAACGGCCCGTTCTCCGTTATACTCGGCTCTGACAAAGGGCTTCTCGCCATAAACGACAGGCTGAAGCTGCGCTCCCTCACAGCCGCAGTCAAGGGCGACAGAGCTTATTTCGCGAGCGAAGAAAGCGCAATAAGAATTATTTGCCCCGACCCCGAAAAGGTTTGGTCGGTAAGCGGAGCGGACCCCGTGTTCGTGCCGCTTGAAATTGACTCAAGGGAGGACAGCTGACAATGCCCGTTAATTATATTCCCCGAAGATTTACGGTGATACGCGACAGGGATTTGTGCATAAGCTGCGGCGCGTGCGTTCGTCAGTGCTCAAACGAGTGCCATTCCTTCACCGAAGACGGCTCTTCCGTTTTTTCAAATTCAAATTCATGCGTTGCCTGCCACAGATGCGTTGACCTTTGCCCGACAGGCGCTTTGAGAATAGAAAAATACGTTTGCGATTACAGAGAAAACGCCAACTGGACCCCGCAGTATCAGCAGGAAATCTGCCGCCAGGCGGAAACGGGAGGCGTGCTGCTCTCCGGCATGGGCACTCCGAAGCCTTATCCGATTTATTGGGATAAGATTTTGCTCAACGCTTCCCAGGTTACCAACCCTTCCATAGACCCGCTCAGAGAGCCTATGGAGATAAGAACTATTCTCGGCAGCAAGCCCGAAAAACTGACCGTTGAAAAGAAGGGCAAATCGACCGTTAAAATGCCGCCGCAGGTTGTGCTTGAAACTCCCGTGATGTTTTCCGCAATGTCGTTCGGCTCAATAAGCCTCAACGCTCAGAAGTCCCTTGCGATGGCGGCGAAAAATCTCGGCACGCTCTTTAACACCGGCGAGGGCGGTCTGCACCCCGATTTGCTTGACTATTCCGACTGCGCCGTCGTGCAGGTGGCGTCAGGCAGATTCGGCGTTCACAAGGATTATCTCAACAATTCGCGCATTGTCGAAATCAAAATAGGTCAGGGCGCGAAGCCCGGCATAGGCGGTCACCTTCCCGGCGAAAAGGTAAACACCGAGGTCTCAAACGCCAGAATGATTCCCGAGGGCTCCGACGCCATTTCTCCCGCCCCTCATCACGATATTTATTCCATTGAGGATTTGCGCCAGCTCATTTGGTCAATAAAACAGGCGACGGGCAACGAAAAGCCCGTTTCCGTTAAGATCGCCGCCGTTCACAACGTTGCCGCCATAGCTTCCGGCTGCGCGAGAGCGGGCGCCGATATAATCGTTATCGACGGCTTCAGAGGAGGCACGGGCGCCGCTCCCGTAAGAATAAGAGACAACGTCGGCATACCAATTGAGCTTGCTCTTGCCGCCGCCGACCAAAGGCTGCGCGACGAGGGCATAAGGTCAAGAGTTTCTCTCGTTGCGGCAGGTTCTTTCCGCTGCTCCGCAGATATTGTGAAAGCCATAGCGCTCGGCGCAGACGCCTGCTACTGCGCGTCCGCTCCGCTTATCGCAATGGGCTGTCACATGTGTCAAACCTGCAACACAGGCAAGTGCAACTGGGGCATAGCAACGCAGAGACCGGACCTTACGAAGCGTTTAAATCCCGAAATAATGCACGAGAGAGTGGAAAATCTGATAAACGCGTGGAACCACGAAATAAAAGAGATAATGGGCGGCATGGGCATAAACTCGGTCGATTCGCTCAGAGGCAACAGAATGATGCTCAGAGGCATAGGGCTTAACGAAAAAGAGCTCGAAATTCTCGGCATCATGCACGCGGGTGAATAAGGAGGCGGCAAAATGAAAAAAGTATATGCGAGAGATGAGCTTTGCGTTAACTGCCGCCTTTGCGAGGTTTATTGCAAAACCGCTCACTCAAAGTCAAAAGACGTTTTGACGGCGAATAAATACGAAGACCCGGCTCCCGTTTCGAGAGTGACCGTTTACGGCGACAAAATGCTTTCGGCAGCCGTTAACTGCCGCCATTGCGACGACCCCAAGTGCGTTAAGGCGTGCATCACGGGCGCCATGACAAAGGATAAGAAAACGGGTATTGTGTCCGTTAATGAGGATAAGTGCATAGGCTGCATGACCTGCCTTTCGGTCTGCCCGTTCGGCTGCGTAAAAGAGGGCAAAATCGCCTTGAAATGCGACCTTTGCAGGGGAGAGGACGAGCCCACCTGCGTTAAGAACTGCCCAAACAGGGCGCTCGTTTATATTGATTTGGAGGGCGCTGAGTTATGAAATACGTTATAATTGGGGCTTGCGCCGCGGGGCTTGCCTGCGCGGAGCAGATAAGGAAAGAAGACAGCGACGGAGAGATAACCGTTTTCACCAAAGAGAATTACCTGCCTTACAGCAGACCTTCCGTCAGCTATTTCCTTAAAGGCAAGGTTAAAGAAAGCGATATGTATCTGCGCAAAAAGAGCGAATACTCATCAAAGCGCATCGATATAGTGACCGGCGCCGAGGTAAAGAGCATTGACAAAGAGAAAAAGACCGTTTCCGTCGGCAAAAAGACGATACCCTACGATAAGCTTTGCCTGTGCACGGGTTCAAAGCCGTTTGTGCCGCCGGTAAAAAATGCCGAGGGCAAAACGAACGCTTTCACCTTCCTCGACCTTGACTCCGTTAAAAAGGTGAAGGCAAAGGCGAATTCAAAAACGAAGGCTGTCGTCATCGGCGCGGGTCTCATAGGTATGAAGGCGGCGGAAGGGCTTTCGGTGATTTGCGAGAGCGTTGACGTTGTGGAGCTTGCTCCGAGAATTCTGCCCGCCGTGCTCGACGAAAAATCGTCAAAGAGCGTTAAAAAATACGTTGAAGAAAAAGGCGGCATCCGCTTTCATCTCGGCGACACGGTCGTTGAGGCGAAGGGCAAAGGGAAGACAATAACTTCCGTTTTGCTCAAAAGCGGCAAAGAGCTTGAATGCGACCTGCTCGTGCTCGCGGTTGGCGTAAGGCCCGAAACCGCCCTTGCCGAAAACGCCGGGCTCGAGGTTAACAGAGGCATTATCACCGACCCCGTCACAATGCGCACGAGCGATGAAAACATCTATGCGGCGGGCGACTGCTCGGTGTCCGTCGATATGCTCGACGGCAGCAAAAAAATCATAGCTCTTTGGCCGAACGCCGTTTATCAGGGCTCCGCGGCGGGCTCGCAGATGGCGGGCGGAAGCCTTGAGCTTACCGGAGCTTACGCCGTTAACGCCGTTGACTTTTACGGGCTGAGAATTTGCACCTGCGGACTCATAAACGCGGCGGGGGAGCAATACAGCGACAAAACCGTTCAAAAAGACGGCAAATACAAAAGGCTCGTTTTTGAAGGAAACCGACTTGTGGGATACGTGCTCATAAACGACGTTGAAAACGCCGGCATATATACGAGCATTATCGAAAATAAAACGGATTTGACCACACTTAAGGACGACGTTTTTGACACTCCGTCGCTGCTTATGTTTGAGAGCGCCGAGAGAGAAAAAAGGCTGAAAGGAGTAATATGATATGAGCGTTACGGCAGGACTTCGCAGATATGCGCTTGTCAATGATGAAATCAAAAAAGAGCTCCTTTCAAAAAACAAAGCGGTCGTTAACGACGTTAACGGTCAAAGATACATCGGCTGCGCCCTCGATAAGGGCAAAACCATCGAAATTCACGGCACTGCCGGCAACGACCTAGCCTGTTACCTCAACGGCGGCAAAATCCTGCTTTACGGCAACGGTCAGGACGCGGTAGGCAACACGATGGGCGGCGGTGAAATTATCATTCACGGCCACGTGGGCGACGCTCTCGGCTACGGCATGCGAGACGGTCAGATTTACGTGAGAGACAACGTCTGCTGCCGCGGCGGCATTCATATGAAAGAATTTAAAGATATGAAGCCGGTGCTCGTTATCGGCAGCAGCGCAGGCTCGTTCCTCGGCGAATATATGGCGGGCGGCACTATAGTTCTGCTCGGGCTGCATCTTTCTCCCAATGAAAAAATATTCGGCACTCACTGCGCATCGGGGATGCACGGCGGCAAAATATTCGTAAGAGGTCACGTTCCCGCCGAAAACATTTCGCCCAATATCAAAGTGAGCTCGCTTACTGCCGATGACAAAAAGGAGCTTAACGCCTACGTCAAAAAATACTGCTCCTGCTTCGGCGAGGATATCGAAAAGGTGATGAGCAAGCCTTTTTACAAGCTCACTCCCGTCACGTCAAGGCCTTATTCAAATCTTTACACATCTTTTTAACGGAGGCGCAAGGTGTTTAATTCAGTTCATGAGGAATGCGGAGTTTTCGGCATTTTTTCAAACGAAATCTCTTCGGTCGCAAATTCGGTTTATCTTGCCCTTTACGCTTTGCAGCACAGAGGGCAGGAGTCGTGCGGCATAGCGGTAAACAGAGACGGCGTTTTTTCGCAGTATAAGGGCGACGGGCTCGTGGGCGAAGTGTTCACAAAAGAGAAGCTCTCCGCCATGGAAAGCGGAAATATGGCGGTCGGCCACGTCAGATATTCCACAACGGGCGGCAAGAATATCAACAACATTCAGCCCCTCGTTATCAGGCACATAAAGGGCAATCTCGCTCTGGCGCATAACGGCAACCTCACAAATTCCGCCGAAATAAGAAAAGGCTTTGAGCTCGCCGGAGGGATTTTTCACGGCACGTCCGACACCGAAGCCATAGCTTATTCCATAGTCGCAAACAGGCTCAAAACGGAGTCCACTCTCGAGGCTGTCGAAAAGACCATGAGCGCCATTAAAGGGGCTTATTCCTGCGTGCTCATGACCGCCACCAAAATGATAGCCTTCAGAGACCCTAACGGCTTCAGACCCCTCTGCTTCGGCAAAACGGACGACGGCTCTTATTGCGTCGCGAGCGAATCCTGCGCGCTCGACGCAGTAGGCGCTCATTTCATCCGCGACGTAAGGCCCGGCGAAATAGTCACCTTTTCCGAAGACGGCGTAGATTCCGTTATGACTCACTTCCCGGGAGTCGGCGAAGGAAATATCTGCGTTTTTGAATACATCTATTTCGCAAGGCCCGATTCGGTCATTGACGGCGTGTCCGTTCATTCCGCGAGAATAAGAGCGGGTGAGTTCCTCGCGAAAGAACATCCCGTTGACGCCGACGTCGTTATAGGCATTCCCGATTCCGGCATTGACGCCGCGCTCGGCTATTCCCAGGCGAGCGGAATACCTTACGGAATAGGCTTCATTAAGAATAAATATATCGGCAGAAGCTTCATTCAGCCGCAGCAGCTTATGAGGGAAAATGCCGTAAAGCTCAAGCTTAACGTCATCAAAGACACCGTCAAGGGCAAGCGCGTCATAATGATAGACGACTCTATCGTAAGAGGCACCACAAGCTCAAGAATAGTCGGTCTGCTGCGCGACGCGGGCGCAACTCAGGTGCACGTGAGAGTGTCGTCGCCGGCGTTTAAGCACCCGTGCTATTTCGGCACGGATATTGACAGCAGCGAAAATCTGATAGCCTGCCGATATGATACCGTCGAGGATATAGCGAGAGTGATAGGCGCCGACTCGCTCGGCTATCTCTCCGTTGAAGCCACGAAAAAAATCGCCGCGGAAGCGGACGTGGGCTTCTGCACCGGCTGCTTTACGGGCGAATACCCCGTCGAAGCCCCCGCCGATACGTCGAAAAATAAGTTTGACCAATGCATGGGCAGATTTTAACGTAAATTAAACTTTTAATGCAAATTAAACTGCCGTTAAAATCACCCTTGCTGCGTTTTTATGAACGGGCGTAAACTGCGTTTGATTAAAATATCCGAAACGTAAAATCAAAAATCCCACCGACTTAAATGAGCGCCTGCTCACAAAAATCGGTGGGATTGATTTTGTTCGGCATGGGTAATTTGACGCATTTTTAACTGCACGAAGTGCAATATCACCCGCAAAGCGAATATAACTGAAAAAATGGATTTGCGTTTTTGACGGATGGATTTGAACCCATTGAAACATTAAATGATGCCGCCGCCTTTGGCGGCTGATGATGTTTCGGCTGCTGCCGAAATGATGTTGCTCCCTTCGGTCGCAATGATGCGATGTTTGCCCTTCATGTCCCGCAGGACACATCATGCGCGTGAAGCGCACATCATTGGCGAAGCCAACATCATTTGCCCGCAGGGCAAACATCATTGAAAAAAGCACTGCTTTCGCAGTGCTTTTTTCTGGTGGAGTGATTTCTTCAAAATCCGAACCGAGGGAGTCTTCAATATCTTTCATGCTGACTGTTTCCGAATCGCTTTTGTAATTGTATGTAAATACGATTCTGTCATCATAAACATAAACCGCGTTTACAAAAATATCAATCAAGCGTTTACGGTATCTCATACTGTTGGAGTTGCCTTTTTGAAATTGTTTTATCCACGAAATAATATCTTCTTTTGTAAATTGAGGAGTTTTCACTTCCTCCTCCGCTATGTTTATTATCAGTTTCCCGCGCTGATCGTCAAGTTCTTGCATACGGGCTTTTGTATGTTCATTATAAAGTCCTTCTTCGATCGCATTGACCAGATTGTGAATCTTCTTATCACACTCTGCAAGCTGCGCTTTTAAAGTTGAAAGAATCACATGCTCTTTATTTTGGATGTCCATAATATCTTCGGCGATTCTTTCTATTACGTTGTCATCTTCCAAGATGTTTTTTCTTGTTTGTTCAATGACTGTATCTTCAATCCAGTGTTTTTTGATTGCTTTCCTGTTACAGTCTTTATATTTTTTATTTCCGCTGCATTTGTAGTAATAATGAATTGTGCCATTTCTGGATTTTCCGCTTTCGCCGACCATCATTCGCCTGCAGGTGCCGCAGAAGAGCTTTGTTGTCAAAAGATATTCCTCCGTCGCTTTTGTTTTTGCAGGTGCGTGACGATTGGCTGTCATTCTTTTTTGAACTCTTTCAAATGTTTTTTCATCGATTATTGCAGGAATTCCGTTTGGTATAACGATGTCACGGTATTTGTACTCCCCAATATAACGACGGTTGCGCAGAACGTTTCCGATTGTATTGATATAATAATCTCTGCCGTTTCTGTTTTTGATACCGCGCCGTGTAAAATCATCCACAATGCTTTTAATGGAATCTCCGGAATCATACCGCTTGAAAATTTCTAAAACGAGAGGCAGTTCATCAGGGTTGATTTCCAGCTTCTGTTCTGCGGATACCCGGTATCCAAGCGGAACGGTGCCGCCGTTAAACTTGCCTTTAAGAGCGTTTTCGGTCTGCCCTCTTATAACTTTTTCAGCAAGATCGGCAGAATAGTATTCTGCCAGACCTTCCAAAACGGATTCCAACAATATTCCTTCGGCACCGGTTGAGATGTTTTCGGTTGCAGATACAACTTTAACACCGTTAATACCAAGGATTGTTTTATATTTTGCACTATCGGCTCGGTTGCGGGAAAAACGGTCAAGTTTCCAGACAACGACCAGTTCAAACTGTTTCTTTTCGCTGTCTTTAATCATTTTGAGAAACTCCGGGCGGTCATCGGTTTTTGCCGAAAAAGCGCGGTCAATGTAATTGCCGACAATTTTTATATCGTGCTTTTCACAATAAGCCGAGCATTCTCTCAACTGTCCTTCTATGGATTCTTCGCGCTGATTGTCAGATGAATACCGGGCGTAAATTACTGCGTTCACTGCGTCACCTTCTTTTGCGCATGTTAGGAATGATTTATTACTTTAGCGTTTTTAATTGATCCCGCTTTGCATAGATTATGTTTAAAACATAAACCCTCTTTGCGGATTCATCAATTCTGAAATAAATAAAGAAATTCTTACAACTTGTTTTTCTCAGACCCCTTGAACGCCATGGCTCGTCGTCAACCAACTTGATTTTTTCGGGGAATTCGGTAAGGCTTTCAATTTCCTTTCTTATCAGACGAATATATTTCAATGCTGTTTCGGGCGCAAGCAGAATATCGGAAATATAGTTTTTCAGATTCACCAAATCTTCGGTTGCATCGGGAGTCATGATTATCTCATAAGAACTCATCGAGCGAGATTCCCTTCAAGTTCATTAAAGACTTCGTTAAACGATTTGCCCTCACCTTTGGCCGACTGTTCATAGCTGTGCTGAAGTTTTGCGTTTAACTCCTCGTCCGACATTGTATCAAGAGTTTCCGGAATAGAGGGAATTGTAAGCGAAAAAGGCACGCCGCGTCTGTAAATAATCTGACGGTAAAGTGAATTGATAACCACGGAAACAGGAATACCGAGTTTCTGAAGGATCTCCTCGGCTTCGGTTTTTACTCCGTTTTCAACTCTTGCGCTGACTGTTGCGTCTTTCATAAGAGCACCACCTTTCGCACGTATTGTATCACATTGTTTGGTAAATTACAATACATTTTTGAGTTTATCTTTGCTATACCGGTAATATCAGACATTTCACATATAGGATGGTTTCACCCCTGCGATTCAAATGAACCGCAGGGGTGTGAAAATTAGGGCTTATCCGGGGTGCAATTACAGATATCCGAATGTGATAAACGAATGCGGGAGCTGACAGATCTGCGGCAGCACATTTTGAATTATGCGAAGAACAGAAAAGTATTTGCCGAATACAAAAACAGAAAATATGACAGGCGATACTTTGAAGAGCATAAGGACGAAATATCAAAATTCAAAGAAGCGAAGAAGTTCTTCGATACGCAGAATTTTGAAAATCACAAACTGCCAACTGTCAAACAGATTGAAGAAGAATTCAATTCCGTGCTTGCCGAGAAACGGAAACACGGCGAGGAATTGAAAAAACTGAAAGCAGAGAACCGAGAGTTAAACATCCACAGATACAACATTGAGGAAATCCTCGGCATAAATACCGAAGCGGAAATCGAGAAAAACAAAGAATCAGCCGTTCAGAAAGAATGAACAATCCCA
>CAJOLX010000057.1 GCA_905235625.1 uncultured Clostridia bacterium | reverse complement strand
ATAAAAGTAGTAGTTTTTAGCGTTCCTCTCCAAGAACGAGAATAAATCTGCTATACTGTATAGGATGCTGTGGGTTGGTAAGATCACCTACCGCAAGACAGTTTAAAGGAGGCTCCAACCACAGCCCTTTACGAGTTTGTTAATTAGTTAGATAGGCTGCATCGTTTTTAACTGGCAAAACATAATTTGATCTTTTATAGAGTGCAAACGAATTGTTTACAAACAGCAGCTGAGTAATAATTATGATTGTAATTAACACAGCGACTATTTTTTCAACTGTTTTTTTCATAAAAAACTACCTTTCTAATTTAATGTTCTCAATATTTAATTGAGTTTAATGTTTTTCGGTATTTGATTATGATTAGTTGTCAATCATCATTTCATAGTCCCTCTTTTCCACATTTTTATTTCCACATATTTAATTGTCCAAGATTTTCACATCACCTCGTGTTTCAAAGTTAAAAAGTGTTGATAAGTCAAAACGAGTTTTATCTGACGCGAAGATATATTTTGTGATTTTCACCTAAAACCATAATATCACCTCTGTTCCTTTTTGTCAATGAAAGATAATTTTCTATAATCCTTTATTTTTTTAAACTGTTTATCTTGATTTTTTGCGAATTATTGTGTATAATAGGCTCGATTTAAATCATTGAGCACTTTTTATGAAAAGCGGAGTGAAAATGAATCAAACTCCAATAGTTGAAAACTTAAAAAAAGGCATAATTGAATTTTTGATTTTGTCGTTTCTGAATGAAAAAGAAATGCACATTTATGAAATCATGAACTGCCTTGATGAGCTGTCGGGAGGTGCCTGCAAAATCACCTTTCCCTACGGCGCAATTTATCGTTTGTCCGATAACGGATATATTACGGAAAGCAAAAAGAGAATAGTAGACAACAGACGGCGTCAGTTTTATGCCATTACAGATGAAGGCCGTGTTTATCTCAAGCAAATGAAATCGGAATACGAGGCGTTCATGACAGGCGTAAACAAGATTCTTTCAACATTGGACGGTGAGAACGAGAATGACCGATAGAGAAAGACGAAAATATATAAATGCCGTTCAAAAGCATTTGCTGTGCAGCAGGAAAGAAAAAGCAAGGCAGCGTGATTATCTTAACAATATGTTGGATGAGATTACGGCGGATCGTCCGGATATATCACCGAATGAGCTTGATTCGCCCGAAGATGTTGCCAAAGAAATAAATATGTGTTTTTCGGCAGCGCAGAAAGAAAGAATCCTAAAAAGGAAAAAGCGGTTGAGGCTATTCTTGCTTATCATTGCTTTTGCTGTTTTGGCGGCAACTTTTGCCGTTTTGTGGCTTCAATTTATACATCCCCAAATCACTTATGTTTCCGAACCTCCGTTAATTGCTCATTAAAATCAGCTTGGAGAAAATAAATAATGACCGAGAGAGAAAAGAAAAAATATATTCGAGCTGTTTTAAGGAAAATCAAGGCAGGCAAAAAAGCCAAACAGCAGTGCGCCGATTTTCTTAAAATGCAGCTGAATGATATTGACAGCGAAACAGCGGAACAGCTTCCGGCTCCGAATAAAGCGGCAGAAGAACTGAGCCAATCAATTGCTTCATCCGAAAAAGAGATTTATTTGAAGCACCGAAAAGCAAGCAAAACAATAGCGATTGCGCTTTTGTCATTACTTGCTTTGTTGATTGTCCTGTTTGCAATATATCAGCGCTTACATCCCAGCGTCGGCTATGTTTTGGAGGAAAGTGCATCCCTTGTTTCGGAAGAATACATTAAGGAGTAGATAAAACTATGGTCAAAAAAATCACAATCTTCGCAACAGTTGTCTTCATTTTTATTTCATGCTTGGCTTTACCAGTAAGCGCCGATTATCAGCCCGGTAATCAAGCAACAAACGAATTGGGAAACATTCAATATTATGCCGACGGCAGTTATTCCGTCACCACGATTTCCATAAAAGAATCCGACAGAGCTACCGTTAAAACGATTTCAAAAGATGTCAAATACTATGATTCGGACGGATCGTTAGCGGTAACTCTTACTGTAACGGGTGTATTTAATGTCGGCTCCGGCAGCGTTACTTGCACAAGCGCAACTTATTCAACCGTTTCACATCAGAGCAATTGGAGCATTGTATCTCCGTCGGCATCACATGCAAATCACGGTTCTTATGCAACGGCAACCGCTTCCGGGACTGCAAAGAAGAAAGTGCTCGGAATCACGATAAAATCCGTATCGCTCAGCGTAACAATAACTTGTAATTCCGACGGCAGTTATTCGTAATCATTCCGGCAAGCAGGGCATCTCGGGCCCGTAAACGACCTCGATGCGTTGTTTCGACATTCCGGCGAACCAACCTTGTTAGGGCACATCCCTAAAACCCTCTAACAACATCTGCACTGCGTTTTGATGAATTTGCGCAAACTGCGTTTGCTTTGAGTAAAACGAAAATCTTAAAAGCAAAAATCCCACCGGCTTCAATGAGTGATTGCTCATCTAAATCGGTGGGATTGATTTATGTTTTTGAATGTTCGAATATCTGTTTTTTTCAATTTCGGTTTTGCCTATTTATTTTTACAAAACGATTTGATATAATAAGGTGACAAATCAAAAGGGGAGAAGAAGATATGCAAAAAATCATAGTCGCAGGAGCCGGTCACGGAGGCCTTACCGCTGCCGCAAAGCTTGCCGCGGCGGGCTTTGAAGTGACCGTTATTGAAAAGAGCAAAAGAGAGCTTCTCGGGCACGATTGGGAAGACAGGTTTGATTTTTCGCTTTTGTCCGAAATAATTTCAACAAAGGTTGAGGATTTTTCGCCCGAATCGTGGAGATACAGAGGCGACTGCGCTTTCTTGAGCCCCGCCAAGAGAAAGAAAATAGATATTTTTTATGATGAGAGCAACCGTCAAAAGGTTATGTGGCGCCGCCCTCTTATAAACATGCTGCTCGATAACGCGATTAAAAGCGGAGTTAACTTAATCTTTGATAAAGAAATCGACGGGCCCGTTGTTGAAAACGGCAAGGTAAAGGGCGTTACAGCCGGCGGAGAAGTTTATGCTGCCGACCTTGTCATAGACAGCGCCGGAGCTTTTTCAAGCGTCAAGATGAATTTGCCCGATTCCTTTGGCATCGAAAAAGAGATAACGAGGGGCGATTTGTTTTACGGCTGGAGAGCTTATTTTAACAAAACCGACGACGTTTCTCCCAAAACTCCGTTTGAGGTTTATCTTTATCACGAGGGAGAGCAGGGGCTTTCCTGGTGCTGCACAAACGAGAGCAGCGTTGATATTCTCATCGGCAGAATAGATAAGTTCGGGCAGGAAAAAATTGACGAACAAATGGCGATATTCAGACAAGACCATCCGTGGATAGGCGACGAGATCCTGAACGGCGGGCAGTACGGCATAATTCCGGTGAGAAAGCCTCTCACTCTGATGGCTGCCGACGGCTACGCAGCAATAGGCGACAGCGCATTTATGACGATGCCGATGAACGGAATGGGCATTGACCTTTCGCTTAAAGCGGGCTTGATTCTTGCCGATGAAGTGATTAAAAACGCCGGCAAAGAATTTACCGCCGACGTTCTCTGGAGCTATAACCGCCGCTATCATATCGAGTGCGGAGCTTTCGCTTCCAAAAACGACGGGCTTAAAAACGCGATTTTATCAATTCCTTCCGTCGGCGTTGATTTTCTTTTTGAAAACGACGTTATTCAGGCTTCCGACCTTGCAGGCGCGGGCGGCAATATGAATTTCGGCGCGCTGCTCGGCAAGTTTGCGAGAGGAATGAAAAATCCGAAATATTTCTTTGCCATCATTAACGGGCTGATAAAGGGCTCCGGCGCTTCAAAGCTTTACGCAAATCCGCCCGAAAAATATGATTTTAATAAGATTAAGGCGTGGAGCGATAAAATCGAAAGCAAAAGAGTGAAAATAATTTAAAATCTCTTGAACAAATTGGGAATAGGGGATATTGCGTAATTTATGATAAAATTTGATACGATTGATAAAAAGCCAAAGCTTTATAACCTGGCTGTGATGACGCTGCTGTTTGCCGCCGCCGTCGCCGCTCTTGCTTTGACAGGCGCAGAGGAGCATAAATTCATTATAAGCGCGCTTTGCCTCGCGTATCTGCTTGCGGGCATTTTTATGATTCAGCGCGCTTTTGTAAATCAGCTTAAGTATAATCCGTATTCTTACAACACGATAGTATATACGGGGTTTACGATTTACGTTCTTCTTTTATTTATCGTTTTGCTTATAAACAGCATCAGAATGAGCGCCTCACCTTCGCTTTACGTCGTTTCGTCCATTCCGACAGCTTTGAGGTCTTCGGCGCAAACCTATATGTATTTATCTTTGCCGTTCATATTCATATTTTCGGCAGGGCTTTGCGTCTCCAACATTTCGCTTATTCGTCACGAGGGCAAAAGCCTCAACAACATTTTGGGCATAATTATTTCCGCGGCGACCGTCGGCTTCTTCGCTTTCATAATTTCCTTTGATTATTACTCGACCGGCAGCGCAAAAGAAGTTATGATTCACGACCTCATAGCCGGCATGCTGTATTCAGTTTTTATTTATCTTGAATGTATGATGCTCGGCACCATAATTTCAAACGTCATCATAACCCGCTATAAGCCCGAATATGACAAGGATTTTGTGATTATTCTCGGCTGCCGCATTCGTAAAGACGGCACGCCCACGCCGCTTTTAAAAGGCAGGGCGGACAGAGCTTTGGAATTTTATGAGCGGCAAAAGGCTGCGACGGGTAAAGAGCTGATTTTCATAACGTCGGGCGGTCAGGGCGATGACGAAATTATGCCCGAAAGCCTTTCGATAAAGAATTATCTTATTGAAAGGGGAGTGCTGCCGGAGCTTGTGATTGAAGAAAACAAATCAACGAGCACGCTTGAAAATATGAAATTTTCAAAGGAAATAATCGATAAAATAAACCCGGACGGCAAAGTGATTTTTTCAACAAGCAATTATCACGTTTTCAGAAGCGGCATTTGCGCAAGGCGCGTAAAGCTGCGCGCGACCGGCATCGGCAAAAAAACGAAATGGTATTTTTGGCCGAACGCTTCGGTGCGTGAATTCGCCGGGCTTATGACAAACCACAGAGGCAAACAAATCGCAATTTTGCTCGGAATAATTGCCGCTTATTCGGCAATAACGGTTTTATCTTATATGTAAAAAATTCGCCGCCCGTTTTTGATTAAACGGACGGCGCTTTTTTTATTGTTTTATCTTGCGCAAATCGGGCTTTCATAGAGCTTTCCGGTAGTAAACGCATTATACGACCGGCAGCCGCCTGCGCAATAGGCTCCGTATTCGCATTCGGCGCATTTGCCGGTGAGCATGCTTTCGTCAAATTGTCTGTTATAGGCAAAAGCGTTCGGGTCGGTCCATATGTCTTCAAGCCGCCGCTCAAGCAAATTCCCTTCGTTAAAGCGTTCGTCATACATTGACTCGCATCCTCTTACGTTGCCCGCGCTGTCAATTCCTATAGCCGTAAGCCCTGCGCTGCAGCCTTTAAACCTGCTGCCCCTTCTGCCTCTGAGATTGCCTTCTTCGGGGGTGTAGTAACCGATATTGTCCGCAATTCCAACGGCGAAAGGCGCGGTGTCCGCAATTTCGTTTACGAATTTTATAACCTTCGCCGCGTCAAATTTAACGTCAATCAGGTTGCTCTTTGCGTTGCCCATCGGCGAGCACGCCTGTATCTGCCAGGCAAATATCGGCAGGCGCTTGATTTCTTCATAAAATTCGGGCAGCTTCGGCGCGTTGTCTGCTCTGAGAGCGCTTATAATCGAAACGGGAATTTCGGCGCTCGACAGAGTTTTTACGGTTTCAATCGCTCTGTCGTAACTGCCGATTTGGCGGTAAGCGTCGTGAACGTCTCGAGTGCCGTCAAGAGAAACGGCAACGGATTCAATGCCTACTCTTTTAAGAGCGGAGATAATATCGGGCGTTATGCGGTAGCCGTTTGTGATTATGCTCACTTTAACTTTACGTGAGGTGAGCTCTGCGGCGATTGCTTCCCAGTCGCTCCTCATAAAGACCTCTCCGCCGATAAGCGACACACGCCTGCAGCCTAGCTCCGAAAGCTGACGGGCAACGTCGAGGCATTGCTCCGTTGTAAGCTCGTTTTCACGGGCTTTGCCGCCCTTTGAGCCGCAGTAAGCGCAGTTAAAGCAGCATGCGAGTGTTATTTCCCACACGCAGGAACGAAGAGTGTAAGGGCAGTTTTTATCGTTTAATTCGCTCATTCCGTTTTGCCGTTTTCTTCGCTTTCGTCCGCTTGCTCTTTTCCGTCCGGAGTCTTCTCCGGGTCAAGGTCTTGTTCTTGCTTTTCGGGAGCGGGGAAGGGCATGGGATCAAAATTGTTTTCAAAAAATTCGGGCGGAGCGTAAACGCACACAAAGTCCGACATTCTCCTCTTTTTAAAGTCCGAAATTCTCCTCGTTTTAATATTCGGAGCGGGCTTATCCTCTTCTTCCGTTATCGGCTCATCGGGGTCGGAATTAAAATATTCGGGCCCTGCGTAAACTTCTTCAATATCGTTTGGTTCTTCGTTTTCGTCCGCTTTGTTAAAAGGATATTTTTTCATGCTCTGTTTCCTTTCGGTTTATTTGAAGAGTGAAAAGACGTCAGCAAACATTCTTTCAATCGGGTCATAGCCGAGGGCGAAATATTTGAAAATCCACACTATGGGATTCCACTTGAAGTTTAACCAGTCAAGCGCGGTTACCAAAGCGCGTAAAAACGTTGAAACGTCGCGGGTCTTCGGCACATCCACGGGCTCAAAGCTCGTGCCGGCTTCTTTAATTACGAACGGCTGAGAGTAAGTGATGCCGTAGTCGCCTGTAATATAAAATCTTACGAACATATAGGGCGTATCGAAAAGCTCACCCGAATGAAGGTCGAGAGTCGCTTTTCCGTCTTCGACGTTTTCTTCACGCAAAATCACGTTGCCGTTTGACACCCAGGTGATTTTGTCAAAGTTTTTGCCTTCAACGGTGATTGTGTCCGCTTCTTCATCAACCGTTATGCGCGTTACCTTCGGCGTTTCGTTGCTCAGATAATAGCTCTCGTCGTCATAGAGCGCCGCGTCATCTCTGTAACCGGGCATTTCCTGCATGCCGTTGAGCTCGTATCCGTTTGAATAATGCGACACCGCGAAGCAAGTGCCGTTAACCATCGCTTTGCGAACGTTGTCGAGAGTAAGGTCTTCCATAACGAGGTCGGTCCAGGCGTCGTTTTCGGTAGATATCGAATGAGAATCCGAGAAACAAAACGCCCATGGAATAACGCCGTTCGGAATTGTCTTTTGCAAAATCTGGTCATAAAGAATGCGGTCGCAGCGTGTGTGAGCGTCGGTAGCGCTGTTTATGCCCATCCCCACGCTCGAGCCCGGGTTATCGAGAAAAATTCGCGCGAATTTATTAACGTAATATTCGTCTATCTTCTGACCGACGTGGTTTTCGCTGTCCTTGTCAATATAAACGTATTCGCCCACGTGAGCGAGCATTGATATGCCGCCTGCGTCGCGAACGCCCTTTGAGGGAGTTTCGTAGTCGCCGAAAACGCCTGCGAGGCCCTGGCCGTATTCGCAGAAGTAGCCCGTCAGGTGGCAGTCCGCAAAAGGCGTTGCCATATTTAGCTCAACGCCGAGTGGCACGTCGAGCATGCCGTTATCGTGAGTGCGTGTTTCGGACTGAGCGGTGCCGCCGATATACGCTTCATATTCCTCGTCCGTCAATGGGATTATCGGCGCCATCTGCGTTCTTTCGCGCTTTACGTAGCGAACGATGGGTATGAGCTCGGGCTGCCTGTTCCAGCCTCTGTTGAGCGTGCCGTGGTCGGTGAGCGCCACCACGTCATAATCAAGGTCATACATGCTCTGCACAAACTCGTGAATTGTGGGATAGCCGTCGCTCGCGTTGGTTTGGCAGTGAGGCTGAAATTTGTAAGTGCCCCAGGCGTCCCAGTCAACTTCGGCGTAAGGGTCGGTTATTTCCCAGTCGATTTCATCGGGGCTCGACACAGCGTAGCAGCTGATTCCCGCCGAAAAGCAAAGCATCAGCGCTGCCATAAACAAACTGATAAACTTTTTCATTTTGACTAACTCCTTTTACTGCTTTTTTATCATTATATCACGGCTTATCAAAGGATTTCAATCGTCATTGTGCGATTTTTGTTGCATTGATTTCTGTTTGATGTTATTATGGAAAAAACTGCAATAGGAGAATGAATTATGCAAGTTATAATTGCGTGGATACTTGTGCTTGCGGGCAGTCTTCATGCGCTTTTGCCCGCTGTGCCGAAGGGTGATAAACTTAATCTTGACGGCTATGAGCTCGCTTTCTGCGATGAATTTGAAGGCGAAGAGCTCGATGACAGCGTGTGGTATTGCAGGTTTCCGGGAGATATGAACGCGGGGCATAATTCCCTCAGTCAGGTGAGCGTTTCAAACGGAAAGCTGACTATTACGGGCGAATATCTTGAAGACGGCGAGTACGGCGCGGGTTACTACAGCGCAAGCATCGCTCTGCGTCAAAAATACACAACCGGATATTTTGAGATCAAGTGCAAATGCGCCGACAGCAGATATTACTGGAGCGCATTTTGGCTTCAGAGCGGCACGTCTTATGATAACGAAATATCGGCGGGCGGCGTAGGCGGCGCGGAAATTGATATTTTTGAAGCTATGGAGTCGAGATATTTTCCGTTTGAGCTCAGAAATTCAGTTAAGACAACCATTTATTGCAACGGCTCCGACGCCTTGCCAGACAGAATAGACAGGCAGCGTGTCGGCAAATACTACGTGGGCAATCTCTATGACGAATATCATACGTTCGGTCTTAAATGGACGGAGGAAGAATATATATTCTATATAGACGGCATTGAATCGGGCAGAAGCTCGTTCGGCAAAGGAGTTTCAACCGTGCCCGAAGAGGTTATTGTTTCGCTCGAAATTCCGAAAACAATGCTTGCTCCTCATGACCACGTGACTACGTATGACGTGGACTATGTGAAAATATGGAGTGCAGTGTAAGAAATTAAAAATTAATTTCTCACCGAGTAAACAAACAGGGTAAATAAACATAAAAACTTTTGAAAAAGCAAAATTTTTATTGACACGGGAGCGAAAATGTGTATAATATCTCTGTAACCAATACCGATGGGGAATTGTGTAAAGGTAGCACTGCAGACTCTGACTCTGCCTGTTGGGGTTCGAATCCCTATTCCCCAGCCAAAACAAAAAAGCACTCGCAGCGCGGGTGTTTTTTTGTTGGCATGCACAAAGGGGTTCAAGTCGCGCAAGCGACAGAATCCCATATTACGAGCGACAGCGACAGAAAGCCATATTACGAGCGACAGCAACAGAAAGCCATATTACGAGCGCCGGCGAGTAACAAGGTTCTCAAACGCAAAATGATTGTGCATACAAATCATCATATTAAAAATCGGAGCGCAGATTTTTCTTCTGCGCTCCGACTGATATAAGGTTTTATTTTTCTATTTTATTCAGCGACCATGCCGCCAAATCGGCATAAACCTTTTTGTTGTCTTTTTCGTTGTGAATTTCGTGGCGCATACCGGGGTAGATTTTGATAACCACGTCTTTCACTCCGGCGGCTTTAAGGTCGTTAAACACCTGATGAACTCCCTTTGAGTAAGCTCCGACGGGGTCATTCTGACCTGCGGTGAGCAAAATGGGAAGGTCTTTGTTTACGCCCTTATACCACGCTTTGCCCGACACCATGTTAAGAATTGTGAACAGATCTCTGAAGCCTGCGGCGCTGAATAAGAATCCGCAATAATCGTCGGCAACGTATTTGTCAACCTGCTCGTCGTCGGTCGAAAGCCAGTCAAACGGAGTTCTGGGATTTTCGATTTTTTTGTTGTATGTGCCGAAAGCAAGATTGTCTATAAATTTGCTTTTGTATCTGCCGCCCTTTGCTTTCGCTATTGAAGCCGCGAGAGCAACTGCAATGGGAGTGGCGGGGTTTTTGCCGCTTGTGCCGCAGATAATGGCGCCTTTAATGTCGGAGTCCGTTCCGTAGCGGCGGATATATTCTCTTGCCATGAAGGAGCCCATGCTGTGGCCGAAAATGATAATGGGCAGACCCTTGAAATTCTCCTTAACGAGGTCTGTTACGGCGCGTTCGTCTTCGATGAGGGCGTTGTAGCCGTTCTTTTCGCCGAAATAGCCGAGATCATCGTCGCTGTTTACGGATTTGCCGTGACCGATATGGTCGTCGCAGATGAAAGCAAGACCCTTGCCGCAAAAATAATTTGCCATGTCTTCATATCTTTCGCCGTGCTCAGCCATGCCGTGAATGAGCTGAACCACGCCCTTGATGCCTTCGTCCGGCTCCCAGCTTCTGATGAAAAGATTTGCTATCCCCGATGAAGAGGGGATGGAGTATTCCTTTCTTATAACCTGCATTTAGAACATCCTTTCCGCATCATGATTTATTACCTAATAATATAGCATTATTCGCCGCCGATTTCAACACCGAGTAAAAATTATTTGCGAAACGTAAACTCGTTTTTCCCCTTTACGTTAAACTAACGCCGCAATCGCTGAGTTTTTACGCTTTTTTCTTGTCATTTTGCTCAAAAGAAAAGGCTGTTTTAGTGCAAAGAAATGAATTTGAGTACTTTTTTGTACTTTAGTGCAAAAATGCTTTACAAAGAGAATTATTGCTGATATAATTACGATGAAAAAAGAGGATGACATATTTTAAGGTGATATATATGGACCAGACGAGACGGCTCAGAAAAAAAGACGCCACTCACCGCGCCCTTATGCACTCTGCAAAGCTTCTGTTTGAAGAGCAGGGCATTTCAAACGTCACCATAGAGCAGATAACCGAAAAAGCGGACGTTTCCCGTTCCACGTTTTTTTCGCATTTTGCATCCGTTGATGATTTGCTCGAGCAGATTGCCGGTGAAGAGATACACGATATTATAGAAGCGTCGCATCAGAACGGCGAGTTCAGCGTAAAAAATCTTTTTTCACGCCTCACTGCCGACACTTACCCTTACCCGTATCTTATGTGCGAGCTGATGATTAAAAGCATTTTGTCAGACGACACTTCATCCGTTGCCGAGGCTCTGACGCTTATCAACAAAGAGATAAATTCCGACGATTATTCGGCAATGATGAACAGCGGGTTTGAGTCCGGCGATATTTCGGCGTATATATTCGGCGCGTATTTCGGCCTCATTTTTCAAAAGCTCATTTATTCGGAGCCTTTTGAAAATCCCGACGAAACATACAATAAAATTGAGAAATTTATAAACTATCTTAAGAATCAGGAGGAAACCAAAAATGAGTAACGGTTACGCAATCAGCAAGTGGGAGCCCGCAAAGCCTATTTATGATAAGCTCAACGCTCTCACCCAAAAGCCCATTTACTGCATTTCCGATGATGAGCTCGAAAGAGTGCTTGACTACTTTGAGACAAAGTGCGCCAAGTCAAAAGAGATCACCACCGAAGCAAAACAGTACATCCCCGGAGGCGTTCAGCACAACCTCGCCTTCAACTATCCGTTCCCCATCTGCATTGAGAAAGCCGAAGGCGCTTATCTCTATGACCGTGACGGCAACAAGTATATCGATTTTCTGCAGGCAGGCGGCCCCACCATTCTCGGCTCAAACTATGCGCCCGTTCGCGAAAAGGCGATTGAGCTGATCAACACCTGCGGCCCTGTTACCGGCCTTTTCCACGAGGGCGAGCTTCTTCTCGCTAAAGAGATCAATAAGCATATGCCCAACGTTGAAATGTTCCGTATGCTCGGCTCGGGCACGGAATCCGTTATGGCAGCTATCCGCGTTGCCCGTAACGCAACCAAAAACAAGAGAATAATCAAAGTCGGCGGCGCTTATCACGGCTGGTCCGATCAGATGGTTTACGGCCTTAAAATTCCCGGCTCCAGAAGCTTCCTTGAATCCCACGGTATTCCCAGAAGCTGCTACGGCACTACCGACGAAGTAAGACCCAACGACCTTGATATGCTCGAGGCCATGCTTAAGGTCAACAAGCTTCGCGGCGGCACCGCTGCCGTCATCGTTGAGCCCGTAGGCCCCGAAAGCGGCACAAGACCCGTTGACTTTGAATACAATAAGGGCGTTCGCGAGCTTTGCGACAAATACGGCGCGCTGTTCATCATGGACGAAGTTGTTACCGGTTTCCGTATCTGTCTC
>CAJOLX010000056.1 GCA_905235625.1 uncultured Clostridia bacterium | reverse complement strand
CGATTTCGGCGTAAATTTTAGATAGGATTGCGTTTTTTAACGAAACACAAGCAAAAACAGCCGTCATAAACCGATTCCGTTTTCGCTCTTTCTTCGTTTGTCAAATTCTCCTTTTGCCCGGTTCGTGCGGGCTATGACAACGGCAAATCGGATTTTTGCGAAGCGAAAATATTTGACTTTATATTGCCGTAATATTATAATGATACGGTATCATATTTCAAAATCGGTTTTGCGAAATTTTTGCAGGGAGGCGCGCGCGTTGAGAGTTATGTTTGTAAACCCCGGTATGACCAGATATACCCGTCAGGTCGGTCTGCCGCTCGGGCTCATCTCAATAGGCACTTATCTTGAAACGCACGGCCACACCGTGAAAATAATCGACCACACCGTTAAGTCGTCCGATATAAAAAAGGATTTAGCCGAATTTCGCCCCGATATTCTGGGCGTTTCCATAATTTCAATAAAATCCTTTTACGATTCCGAAAAAGTTTCGCTTGCGGCGAAAGAATTCGGCGCGAAGGTCGTTTGGGGCGGCGTGCTGCCCACGATGGACCCCGATTTCGTTTTCAAAAACATAGGCATTGACTTCATCTCCGTGGGCGAGGGCGAAAAAACCTGGCTCG
The DNA here is from genome assembly GCA_905235625.1 of uncultured Clostridia bacterium. Classification (GTDB taxonomy): domain Bacteria; phylum Bacillota; class Clostridia; order Oscillospirales; family Acutalibacteraceae; genus CAG-177. The sequence continues at coordinate 8,945 of CAJOLX010000056.1, read as the reverse complement.
AGCTGGTTGAGGCTCTCGAGGCGGGAGGCGACGCAAAAAACGTGCCGGGCCTTGCTTATTATGAAAACGGCGAGGTGGTTTATTCCCCCGAAAGGCCGCTTATGAACCTTGCCGATTTGCCGCCCATGGATTTCACGCTCGTGGACGTTGAAAAATATCTCGACAGAATGTACGGCTGCAAAAAAGCGGCTATGGAATATATGGCGAAGGGGTGCGTCGGCAACTGCGCCTTCTGCTTCAACAAAAAATTTCATCACGGATGCTACCGCATGCGGCCCGTTGAAACGTTCCTCAAGGAAGTGGAGTTCCTCGTGAAAAATTACGGCGTGGACTGCATATATTTCACCGACGAGCTATGGTGCAAAAACCGCGAGGAAATGCTCTATCAGTGCAAGGCTTTCAGAGAATCGGGGCTCGATTTCAAGTGGGGCGTGCAAACGAGGATAGGCATTTTCAGTAAAGAAGATTTTCAAATAATGAAGGATTCCGGCTGCCTGTGGATAGATTTCGGCGTGGAATCCGGCTCGCGCGAAATGCTCAAAAAAATAAACAAGGGCATTCCCTACGACCGCATCGAGCAAACCTTCAGCGACTGCGCCGAGGTCGGCATAATCACCATTGCCAATTTCATAGTCGGCCTGCCCGACGAAACTATAGAAAACTTTAAAGACACCGTGAAAATGGCAAGCAGGATAAAGGCCACTCAAAAAACCTTTTTTTTCTATATGCCCGAGGCGGGCACAAAGCTTCACGGCGAGCTTGTGAAAAGCGGCAGATACAAAACTCCCGAGAATTTTAAGGAATACACAAACGTTAAATATTTTTATTCGCCGAAGCCAAATCTTTCCGAAATACCGAATAAAGACCTGAAGGTTGTGCGCGCGCATTTTCTCTGGCAGGCGTTTTCAAAAAAGCAGTTTAACGACGACGTTGCAGGGCACGACCTCGCGTGGAAATATATCGTCGCCGTGCTCAAACAGTTTAAGGATAAAGACCTCTCCTTCGCCCTTCAGCTTTTCTTTATTTCCGCATACGAATTTACGGACGTTTTCTTTTACGCTCACTTTTTCCCGTTCACAAAGAAAAAATACGAGCTCAAATAGCCCGCCGCGAAAAAATCGCAAAAAAATTTGATTTAGAGCTAAAAAAATACTTGACAAACGGGATAATGGAGTCTATAATGAACGGGCATTCAGAAAAACGCAGCAGCGTTTCTCAGTTGGTGTTTATGACGTTGAGGGTCCACCCGTTCCCATCCCGAACACGGTAGTTAAGCTCAACCGTGCCGACAATACTTGGCCGGAAGCGGCCCGGGAAGATAGGACGACGCCAACACAGCAAGCAACCATCCAACAGGATGGTTGTTTTTTTATGCCCTGATATACTTCTTCCTCGTCGGCTCACGGCAAAAGCCTCGGCAGGCGCCGTTTTCGGTGTGGACAAGCTTTGATTTTTGTGATAGACTGTTTTATATATGTAAAAAGCAATCGTTTTATTCGCTGCTCGGCTTTTATCGGGAGAGAATTTTATGAAAAATGTTTACTTTGTCCAGGTGGACGTTTCCGCCGGCCTCGGTGAGAAAAACGCTTACCTGCCCTACACCGCAGGCATTCTCGCGGCGAGCGCGTGGCAGAGCGAAATAGTAAAAAGAGAATACGAATTCAAGGAATTCATTTTCCTGCGCGAAGACGTTGATTCCGTGGTCTCCCGAATGGATGAGCCCGCGGCGGTTGCTTTTTCAAATTATTGCTGGAACACCGAATACAACAAGACGCTCTCGAAGGCGCTGAAAGCAAAATATCCCGACTGCGCCGTGATTTTCGGCGGCCACAACGTGCCCGACGATTTTTCGTTCCTTGAAGAATTTCCATATATAGATTATCTCGTTCACGGCGAGGGCGAGGAGCCTCTCAAAAAGCTGCTTGAGGCGCTCGCGTTAAATTCGGACCTGAACGCCGTGCAGAATATTTCTTTCAGAAGCGGCTCGGGATACGTAAGAACGCAGACCGAGTGCCCGCGCTCTCTCGACGTGCCTTCGCCATACCTTGACGGCTGGTTTGACTCCCTTATGGAGAGCCATCCCGAAATGACCTTTAACGCAATTCTCGAAACGAGCCGCGGCTGCCCCAACAAATGCGCCTATTGCGACTGGGGCCTGCTCAAATCACGCGTGCGCCTTTTCTCGCTTGAGAGAGTAAGGGCGGAAATAGAGTGGATGTCGAGCCATAAGATAGCTTTCGTATGGGGAGCCGACGCAAACTTCGGCATGTTTAACAGAGACCTTGAAATTGCCGACGCTCTTGTTGAGGCGAAGAAAAAAACGGGTTACCCCGAGCGTATGCGCATGAACTACGCCAAAAACAATTTTGAAAACGTTTTCGCAATAGTAAAGAAATTCAAAGAATGCGATTTTGACCGCATAGGAGCGACCCTTTCTTTTCAGAGCCTTTCCCCGACGGTGCTTGAAAACATCGGCAGAACAAACAGCGACATTGATTTTTACAAAAATCTGCTCACAAAATATAATTCCGAAAATATGAAGGCCTATTCGGAGCTCATTCTCGGCCTGCCGGGCGAAACCTACGAGAGCTTTATCGCCGGCATAGGCAAGCTTTTTGAGATAGGTCAGCACTTTGTGTTTGAAGTTTACGGCTGCATCCTTTTGCCGAACTCCGCGATGGGTCAAAAGGATTACGTTGAAAAATTCGGCATAAAGACGGTCAAAACGGAGATAACCCGCGTTCATGTTTATCAGGAAGAGTTCAGCATTCCCGAATACAACATGATAATCACCGAAACGAACACAATGAGCAGGGATATGTGGGTGCGCTCCTGCGCTTTTGTAAATCTTACCAAGGCGTTCCACGGTCACGGCTTCCTGCGAGCCTTCGCGATTTATCTTTACGTCGAGACAGGCGTGCCTTACGAAAAGTTTTATGACGGCATTATCGACCGCCTTGAGGCAAATCCCGGGCTTTTCACGTCGGGCCTTTATTTCAAAATGAAGGAGCACGCCCGCGAGCAGTCTGTCGGCGCCAAGGTGCACAAGCTCACGTTTGAGCCCTGCGGCGACGTCATATGGGAAGATAACGAGATCCTTGCCCTTAACCTGTTGAGCAATCTTGACGAATTCTATGCCGATATGGAGCCTTACCTTCGCTCTTTCGGCATTCCGAACGATATTTACGGCGACCTGCTTGCCTATCAAAAAAATATCCTCAGGCAGCCGAACGACCGCGAGAGAACCGTTTCTCTCGATTATGACGTTCACGGCTTTCTTTGCGGCGCTTACGTTAATGACCTGCACCCGCTCAAAAAGAAAAAGCACACTCTCAGAATGACGGACACCGACGTTCAGACGAACTGGCCCGACTTCGGCAAATACGTCATCTGGTACGGGCGCATGGGACGAGCCTCATATAAAAACAGCGTTGAAGAAATTTAAGCGGCGCCGAAAGCTCTTTTGTTATGTGGCGTCTTCAGCCATTTTCATTTTGTCAGGCGGTGAAAAAATATGCAGAATTTTTATTTGGTGCAAATCGGAGTTACATATTCTTCGCCCTGCTTTTTGCCTTATGCCACCGGCTGCATAGCCGCTTATCTGAAAAACGATAAAGAAATATCGGCGCATTTCAACGTGCCCGATATAGTTGTAATGCGCGAAAAACCCGAGGTTGCGATCAAGCGATTAAAGGAGCCTTCCTTTGTCGCTTTTTCGTGCTATACCTGGAATTTTGAATACAACGTCACCCTCGCGAAAATGGTTAAAGAGAAATATCCCGACGTCTGCATCATCTTCGGCGGTCATCAGATTTCTCCCGACGGAGCGACGCTCGACGAATATCCGTTCATAGATTATCTCATGCACAATGAAGGGGAAGAAACGACTGCGCGCTTTCTTAAAGCTTTTATTCACGGACGGGACGTTTCGGAGGTGCCTAATCTCTCTTTCCGCCGCGGCGGAGAAACGGTGACGACTGAACCTTATATTCCCTGCGACCTGTCGACGTTCCCTTCGCCTTATCTTGCCGGTGTTTTTGACAACCTGCTTGAGGAATTCCCCGACATAGAGTTTCACGCCACTCTCGAAACTAACCGAGGCTGCCCGTATTCCTGCGCCTACTGCGAATGGTGCTTCACCAAGAGTATAAGGCAGTTTCCGATGGATAAAATCAAAAAAGAGATTGAATGGATTGCCTCTCACAGGCTGAAATACTGCTACTGCGCCGACGCTAATTTCGGCATTCTTGACAGAGACGTTGAAATCGCGCGCTATGTGGTGGAGCAAAAAGAGAAATACGGCTATCCCGACGTTTTCAAGCCCTGCTACGCAAAAGAAAGCGACGACAACGTGTTTGAGGCGGGTTACATACTCAACAGCAGCAGCACGGATAAGGGAGTGACTCTCGCCTATCAGTCACTCGACAATAAGACGCTTGAAAATATCGGCAGAAAAAATCTTACTCTTAACCGTTTTTCTTCTCTCGACCTTCGCTACACCGAGGCGGGCATACCCACTTATACGGAGCTTATCCTCGGCTTGCCCGGCGAAACTTACGAGAGCTTCTGCCGCGGCATCTGTTCTCTTTTGGAGCACGGTCAAAACAATTCAATGACCGTTTATGAGTGCCAGGTTTATCCCAATTCACGAATGGCAGACCCCGAATACCGCAGCAGGCACGGCATAAAGACTGCAAAAATCCCGTTGTTCGGCATTCACTATAACCCTGAATTTAACGGCGTCGGCGAATATATCGAGGTAATAATCGAAACGGCGACCATGCCTAAGGACGACTGGGTGAAGGCGTATATGTTTTCCGTGGTGCTTCAAACCTTCCATCACCTTGCCCTTCTGCGCTTTTTCGCAATTTATCTTAACCGCGAGCAAAAGCTTTCTTACGAAGACTTTTATCAGAAGCTTTTCAACTACATTTACAACGAAAACTCCGGTTATCTTCACGAGCTGTTTAAGGAGCTCTATGAGCGCAAGGCGGACACCGAAAAAGCCGACTGGACTTATCAGAAAGACGTTTTCGGCTCAACGGGCTGGTATTTTGAAGAGGGCGCTTTCCTTGAGCTGATAAAAAGCGGCGAGATTTTTTGGAGCGACATAACGCCGTTTCTCAAATCCTTCAACATAGAGCCGGGGCTGTTTGACGACCTGCTGAAATATCAGAAGGGCGTTTTGAGATCTCTTGACAAATCCGAAGCAGAGCTTGAATTCAAACACAATTTTTACCCGTATTTTGAAGACCAGAGCGGCGGCACTCCGCTCAGAGAAGTTGAATGCTCACTTAAATGCAAATCCGATTTTGAGGCGGAAAGCTGGGCGGACTACGCGAAAAAAGCGGTCTGGTTCGGCAAGAGATATTCCGCCATGCTCTTAACAAATCCGAGAGCAGAGGTTGAATATTCGGAGGCAGACGGCGAATAAACGAAGCGGCAACGCTTTTTGAAACAGAGGTGAAAATAATGAGCTCGTTTTCCGTGTCTTTTCTCGTGGCGGCAAAGGACGAATCGGTTTCGCTTGAAAAAACGGTTGACTTTGTCATGGAAAACTGCGATAAACGGGATATTGACAAAATAATCATCGTTATTCCCTCGACCGCCGCGCCCGAATGCCTTGAAACGATTGAAAAGCTCGAAAAAAGATACCCCGAAAACGTTGTTCGCCTCGTGCAGAAAAGGCCTCATCTCGGAGGAGCCATACACGACGCCGCCGATTTTGCCGTTTCAACTCACGTTATGCTTCTGTCGGCGGATATGTCCGTTGACCTTCGCCCCCTGCCCGATATGATAGACAAAGAAAAGCAAAATCCGGGCGGCATAGTAAAAACCTCGCGCTGGCTTAAAAAGGGCTCGTTTTTCGATTACCCGAAGCTTCTCCTTTTCGCGAACGCCTCGGCTCAGGCGTTCCTTCGCCTGCTTTACGGAGCAAAGCTTACGGATATGACGGCGCCCGTTCAGATAATGCCGCTTGAGCTTTACCGCAAAATAGATTGGAAAGAGCAGGGCTACGCCGCTCTGCCCGAGCTCATTCTCTGCCCGCTGAGGCTCGGCGCCGAATTCATCGAGGTCCCGGCGGAATGCTACCAAAGAACCGAAGGCAGCTCCGGCAACTCCCTTATGCAGCGCTCCACTTATCTTAAAACCGCCCTGCGTATACGCTTCACAAAGCCTCAAAAATTACTTAAATAAGGACTGCCTCTGTTTAGGCCGCCGTCTTAAGCGAAGAACAAAACGAAAAGAATATGGATAAGAATAGCGTGGTGCAAACAGTCAGTTTGTGCCGCGCAATTTTTATCCTCGAAACTTTAAGCTCATTTATACGTTTTTCAGCCTTGCCTCATCAGACTTTTGCTTTACGACAAATTCTTTCTCCGAATTCGGATTTTACAGTTACGGAGACCCGAGCGTTTCGATCAAATCCTTCGGCAAATATAACGGCAAGACCCTCGACTGCCGCTCGATTCTGACCGTTTACGCTGATGCGCTGTATAGCCCCGATTCGTCAATAGTATGGTTTGTAAACGGCGAGGCTGTTGCTGCTTCTCAAACCGAAACCGTCAAAATGAGTAACGGCTTTTTGTCGGGATAATTGCCTTCTTCCGCACACTTTTCAAGAAATTGCCGGTGCTTGAGAAAAAATAAGCTGTTACTGCATACAATAAACACTGACCCTTCCGATACAGCAATCGGAGGGGTTATTAATATTGAATAAAATTTTTTTGGAAGATTTTTTAAAAACCTCTAACCTTTTCTCTTCTTTTATTGTCCTATTGTATGTGGTAATAAATTTTTTATGAAATACATAGTGTTGGAGGCTATATGAATATACTGGATGTTTGCAGTAATTTGAAGATTAATGAGGTTGATGTTGATTTTATAGGCAAAGGAAATATATGGATTAATGATACTTTTGACAGCTATGTCGGTTTATTTGCTCGCAGCATTCTTGCTGAAGCAATCAAAAACACATCACCGGGGCAGTTAACCATTTATGGTTACGATAGCTCAATATCAGGCCTGTTTTCATCGTTTTCGGTTCTTTCTTCAATTGAGCCGAAGTTTTTGGAAATTATGACGGATGACAGTGATTTTACAGTATGTCTGGAACAACTGACAAGACATGTTGTGTCTGTTCAAAATATGTGGTATTTCCATTTTGCAGAATTTTTCATCTATGCTCAACTTTTTTGTTGGGCTTTTTCCTTACCCCAACATTTACTATAGAACCCATCTATTGAACCGCTTAAAAGAGTAAAATCCCTCTGCCGAAATCGGGCGGAGGGATTTTTGTAACTATGAAAACCGGCGCAAATCTAAAGTCTGCTTTATTTCAGCGCCGGGAGCAACCGGAAAGCAGCTGAATTGCGGAGCCGTTTGGCTCATTTAATTCATTTAATTCATTGCTTTTCAGAAAAGCGAGCGAACGCTTTCAATTACCGCATATACGGTGGAGGAAACCGCATAAAACGGAGAAACAAACGCCGCAATACCGAGCATCGGGCTGATTGCGCCCAAAAGCCAGCTGAACGGGAAAGCAAAAATCGACGTGGTTACTAAGCCGCCGGCTGTGCCCCAAGGATCTCGCTTATAATAAGGATCATCGACTGTGATGGTTATCTCTGCCAGCTTTATTCCGAATTTTGTCACGTAAATCGTGCTTTCACCTTTGTAAACATAACAGCTGAACGTCACACCGTTTTCTTTCACAAGAACAGTGTCTTTATAAAAGTCCACGGGAACGGGATACGCGAAATTTACGTAATCCCCATCATTTTTGAGAAGAGGGCTGTCTTGTATTCTGAATTTTCTGATATCTCTGCTTATTGTGGTTTCAGTCTTGTTTCCGTTGCCGTCGGCGTCAAAAACATTGTTCTTTCCGACCGTAACTTCTGTTACTCTATAAGTGTTTGTGTCTATTCCGCTGTTCAGAATGTAGATAACAGGTTTAGTTGTGACTGTCATCATATTATTTTTATCTGGGGTTTCCTCAAAAGTGCAAAGCACATCTTTGGCACGGTAATAATACTGAATCCAATCGTCCTCTCCCGATTCGGATTTTTTTTCTACCAGATTAACCCATATGCTTATATCATCGGAAAAAGAAACAAATTTGGGGTCGAATTGAATTACCAAAATCAATTCGTCGGAATCAACCGGATCGATTGTTCCTACGCTATAAACATCGTATTCTACTATTGCGTAGGCAGGAATTGCGCAAACACCCGCGAGCATTAAAAGCGCAAGAGCAAAGGATAAAAATTTTTTCATATTACAGCGTCCTTTCTTTTTATGCAGTTTGACCTAACCGTATATCAGTGTATAAAAAATTTGGTTCTGTTGCAGAATTTATCTTTTTTTGCAAATTTCGCGTCGCTGAGATGCGTTGTGATTTTTTCTCTTCCCCGGCATTTGCGGCATAAAGCAAAAAAACACCCGCCCCGATGAGGGCGAGTGCTTTGACGTAAGGATTAACTTATTTGAGCTCAACTTTAGCGCCGACTTCTTCGAGCTTAGCCTTGGCAGCTTCAGCGTCTTCCTTGGAAGCAGCTTCCTTGATAGCCTTGGGAGCGCCGTCAACGAGAGCCTTTGCCTCTGCGAGGCCGAGACCGGTGAGTTCACGAACAACCTTGATGACCTTGATCTTCTCAGCGCCGACTTCGGCGAGAACAACGTCAAACTCAGTTTTCTCTTCCTCAGCTGCTGCGCCTGCGTCAGCTGCGGGGCCTGCTACTGCAACAGCAGCGGCGGCGGAAACGCCGAATTCGTCTTCTACTGCATGAACGAGCTCTGAAAGCTCAAGAACGGTAAGACCTTTGAGTTCTTCAATGATCGCATTGATTTTTTCTGATGCCATTTTATTTTTCCTCCAATTCTGTTAATAATTATTCTTCAGCTGCGGGAGCGGCTTCTTCTGCGGGAGCCTCTTCAGCTGCGGG
>CAJOLX010000055.1:9710-11406 GCA_905235625.1 uncultured Clostridia bacterium | reverse complement strand
GTCGCCGCCGATCTGCGTCACCGACATCGACACGCCCGGCGGCAGCCCCGTCACCTTGCGCGTGCGCTGGCTCTTCTTCTGGCGGCGCGCCTTTTCCGCGCGGGCGCACTCCTTGCAGACGTACAGCTCCACCTCCTCGTCGCCCCGCCGGGTGACGAGCGCGGTCTCCGCCGGCTTGTTCTGGCACAATTCGCACTTCATAAACTGTTTAGTATATCAAAAATCGCCGCGTCCGTTCGCCGCGCGCACGGCCGTGCCGCTCCAGCCGAGCTTGCGGCCCAGCACCTCGTAGGCGTCGTAGCCGTCGAGCATATAAAACTCGCCCACGTCTTCGGGGTAGCCTACCGCCTTGAAGCAGCCCATATTTTTGCCCGATGAGAATATGTAGGCGCCGTCGAACTCCGCGTTTACCCTGGTAACGCAGCGCACGACGTATTCGCCCTCGTCGAGCCTTGAATTTTTCATTCTCACCCTGTTCACTCTGCCGAAATAGCGCCAGATGTCGGGCCCGTTTTCAATCGAGCTAACTTTTTTGGTGGGAATTCTTTCCGCAGCGTCTATATTGAAATGCTTAAACAGAAATTCCTCGCACCGATGATGCGCCTCGGTGTTGTCATAAAAAATATGAAAAGCGTATTCATCCTTATGGTCGGGATAAATGCCGTAAGCCGCAAAGCCGCCGCCCAGGCCGTTTGACCTGTCGTGCATAAGCGATATGGATTTTATGATTTCCGAGCCGTTTATCATGCCGCCCTTTCTGTCGATAATAGCGGCTATAGCGCATCCGGAAGGAATTCTCACGTCTCCCTCTTTTAACATTTGCCTCACTCTTTTCAGATTTATCTGTTGCCCGTTTTGCCTCAAACGGAGCCGAAATCACCCTGTTTCGGGCTTTCCTTTAAAACCCGAACATGCGCAAAACGCTTTTGCCCTTTCGGACGCCTGCGTTTTGCGCTTGTCTTAATTAAATGTCGTCTTCACCCTGGAGAGCGTCGTATCCGCTCTCTCCGGTGCGGACCTTAACCACGTCGTCAACCTCGTAGATGAATATCTTGCCGTCGCCGATGTTGCCGGTGTAAAGCACTCTGCGCGCCGCTTCCACAACGTCGGAAACGGGCACCGCGGAAACGACCATTTCAAGCTTCATCTTCGGGTTAAGGTTCATTTCTTCAACCTCAACTCCGCGGTATTTCTTAACGTTATGACCCTTCTGCGTGCCGCAGCCCATAACGTTTGTAACCGTCATGCCGGTAACGCCGATTTCATTCATGGCGTCCTTTATGTCTTCAAACCTCGCGGGGTTAAAGATGATTACTATCTTGGTGAGCTTCGGCTTGTTGCTCGCCATATAGGTTTCGACCGGCACAGCCTTTTCAACCGGCTCTATGGGAGCGCCCACCTGCTTGGTTTCGGGCAGCGCCGCCTTCATTGAAGAAGACGTTGCAACCGCCATGGCAGGCATAAAGTCCGCGTAAGCCGAGGGCAGATTGTGCTCCGTTGAGTCAAGGCCCTTTATTTCGTCCTCCGCCGGCACTCTCAAGCCGTGGAATTTCTTTATGAGGTTAAACACGATTATCATCGTGCAGACCGTCCAGGCGGCTACGCACACGAAGCCGAGAGCCTGTATCCCGAGCAGCTTAAAGCCGCCGCCGTAAAAGAGGCCTTTGCCCACTCCGTCGGCTCCGGTTGAGAAAAG
>CAJOLX010000055.1:0-9691 GCA_905235625.1 uncultured Clostridia bacterium | reverse complement strand
ACGAGGTGCACCGCGCACGCGCCGACGGGGTCGTCAACGTGCAGCTTTTTGTCGATGAATTCGACCGCCAAAACAACGATTATGCCGGAAACAGCGCCTATCGCGAGGGAGCCGATAACGTCGGTGCAGTCGCAAGAAGCGGTTATCGCCACAAGGCCCGCGAGGGAAGCGTTAAGGCTCATTGACACGTCGGGCTTTCCGTCTTTTATCCACGTGAATATCATGGTGACTACCGTCGCTATCGAGGGCGCGAGGGTGGTGGTTACAAAAATCGAGGCGAGAGTTTCAATATCGGCCGCCGCGGCTCCGTTGAAGCCGTACCAGGCAAACCAGAGAATGAAAACGCCCAGAGCGCCTATGGTAAGGTTATGGCCGGGTATCGCTTTCGGCACTATCTTGCCGGTCTTTTTGTCGGTAACGTATTTGCCGATACGGGGCCCGAGCATCACGGCGCCTATGAAAGCCGCTATGCCGCCCACCATGTGAATTGCGGTGGAGCCTGCGAAATCGTGAAATCCGAGCTTCGCGAGCCATCCGTCGGGGTTCCATATCCAGCCCGCCTCAACGGGGTAAACGACCGCTGAAATGACTGCGGAATAAATGCAGTAAGACGAGAATTTCGTTCTCTCGGCCATCGCGCCCGAAACTATCGTTGCGGCGGTGGCGCAAAAGACGAGGTTAAACACAAAATTCGAGCGGTCGAAGTTTGCGTAATCGGTGAACATACCGAGGGTGGGCATGCCTATAAATCCGCCGAGGCACTCCTCGCCCATCATAAGGCCGAAGCCTATGAGAATAAACATAACTGCGCCGATGCAGAAATCCATAAGATTTTTCATTATGATGTTGCCGGCGTTTTTCGCCCTGGTAAATCCGCTTTCTACCATGGCAAAGCCGCATTGCATAAAGAAAACCAGCGCAGCGCCTATCAGAAACCATACTCCGAATACGGTGTCGGAAATGGCCGTTAAAACAGAACTGCTCATTTTTCTTCTCCGTTCCGATTATCCGGAAAAGCGCGGGGAAACGTCGGTATGCCGCCGCTCGTGAAGAATCGCCGCACCGGCGCTCCCCTTGCGCGATTGAATTTTTTCGGGATAAATCAATAGTTAATCATATATTTGTCAATTTCCCACTGTGAAACCTTGGTCTTGTATTCGTCCCATTCGGCTTTCTTGCCCTTGATATAGTTATCAAACGCCTGCTCGCCTATGGTCTGCTTGATGAACGGATCCTTCTCAGCCTCGGCAATAGCCTCTTCGAGGGTGCCGGGCAGGCAGTCTATGCCCTGCTTCTCAAGCTCTTCTTCGGAAAGGACGAAAACGTTTTTGTCATAAGCCGCCGGAGGAACGAGGCCTCTCTTAATGCCGTCAAGACCTGCGGCAAGGCAGAGAGCGATTTCAAGATAGGGGTTGCAGGTCGGGTCGGGGCAGCGAAGCTCAACTCTCGTGCCCTTGCCTCTGCTTGCGGGTATTCTGACAAGGCAGGAACGGTTTGAAGTGCTCCACACAAGGTAGCTGGGAGCTTCGTAACCGGGAACGAGTCTCTTATATGAGTTGACGGTCGGGTTTGAGAATACCGCTATGCCCTTGATGTGCTCCATAATGCCGGCTATGAATGAATAAGCCTCCGCGGAAAGTCCGAGGTCGCCGCTCGGGTCGTCAAACACGTTTTTGCCGGTCTTCAAATCATAAAGGCTCATATTGGTGTGCATGCCGGAGCCGTTGATGCCGTAAATGGGTTTGGGCATAAACGTTGCGTGCAGATTGTGCTTTGTGGCGTAGGTCTTAACAACGTGCTTAAAGGTCATAACTCTGTCTGCGGTGAGAAGAGCGTCGCCGAACTGGAAGTCTATCTCGTGCTGACCTTCCGCAACCTCGTGGTGGGAAGCTTCTATGGTGTAGCCCATCTTTTCAAGAGCAAGGCAGATGTCGCGCCTGCAGTTTTCGCCGTGGTCGATGGGGTTAAGGTCAAAGTAGCCCGCCTCGTCGCCCGTTTGAAGGGTCGGCTTGCCGTCTTCGTCAAGCTTAAAAAGGAAGAACTCGCATTCGGGGCCCACGTTGAAGCCGTAGCCGAGCTCTTTGGCTTCTTCAATAACTCTTGAAAGAATGTTTCTCGGGTCGCCGTCAAACGGAGTTTTGTTATCGGCTTTATAAGCGGAGCAGATGAGTCTGCCCGTCTGGATTTCTTCGTGCTTTCTCCAGGGAACTATCGCCCAGGAGTCAAGGTCCGGATGAAGATACATATCGCTCTCGTCTATTCTGGCAAAGCCGTCAATGGACGAGCCGTCGAACATGCAGTCGTTATCGAGAGCTTTTTCAAGCTGGGAAACGGTGATTGCCATATTCTTCATAATGCCGAACAGGTCGGTAAACTGAAGTCTTACGAATTCAACGTTGTTTTCTTTTGCGCTCTTAAGTATTTCTTCTTTTGTAATCTTGCTCATTGTAATTTCTCCTTTATATTTTGGTTTATTGTTTTTGATTTGAAGTGCAGGTCTCGCGAGGCGTCCGTTTTAACGCGTTTTCACTTTGCCCCGTTTCTGAAATTTTCTCTTTGGGGTAAATTTCGAAAATCAAGCCGCTTTGCCTGCGCGCTGCCGCGGAAAGCGCTTTCTCCTTTCAAAATGAAAATGTTTACGTTCATCGGGCAGGACCTCCTCTAAAATATAAAGGCGCCTTTCCCGCCGCATACGCAAACGGAAAAAGCGCCTTTGCTTTCGTAAACAAAAGAAGCGCCTTCGAGCTTTACAGCTCAAAGACGCCTTTGCCTTCTGACAACGTGATTTTACATCACAGCTTGCGAAATGTCAACCGAAAATACGCTTTAAAATCGAATTTCGGAATTATCGCAAAGAAATTTTCACCTCAATAATTTGTTTTTGTGCAAAATGGAAAATATTGTTTTGCCTTAAAGTCAGGTTTTGCTTTTTTCCGCCTTGTCAATATAAAAATCGGTGAAATTAAGGGAAATGAGCAAAACGTAAGCCGCCACCATGGGGATATTTTCTATTATGGCGCTCTTGCCTACGGTGACGAGAAGCACCGCCATAACCGCGAGCAAAGCGACAAACACTATAAACGCGCCCAAAAATCTGCCCTTTTCTTTTCTGCCTTTACTGAAAAGGAAAATTATCAGCGGAGCGGCGCAGAATGCCGCGAAAATCAGAGCGCCCGCCCAGTGCACGGTGCAGCGGGGAATGGAAAAATCCTTGTCGTCGTCGCCGAGAGAGGGGCAGTTTATCGTAAGATAAATCGCAGCGGAGCCGATTGAGCCGAGGATGACTCCGAGCCTGCTGTTATAGTCATATCTGCGGTAGCAATACATCGTGTTTGAAAACACCGTTGCCGCCGCAAGCACTCCCCAAAGCCTGAACAGCCACGGCCACATGAGCCCTATCATGCTTGCCGTTATGTATTTGAGCTTGTCGGAAAACTCGGCTATCTCGCCCTGCTTATTCGGAGCGTCAAGGAAGCCGTAAATCACAACGTAGATACAGCCGACAACTGCGCCGATAAGACAAAACCATTTGGCGAATTTGCCGGGTTTCTCGGCATAAAGAATGCGGCTGATATAAACGATAAAGAGCAAAAGTGTTATTGCGGAAACTATCACCCATATGGGATACAGCCAATGGCGGCCCATCATGCCGGTAATATCGGGATAGAGGTAACCGTCAACCGTTCTTTCAGCTTCCGTTTCGTAGCGGTTGAGCACGATGTCTCTCATAAAGAAGGTCATCCACACGGTGTAGGCGGCGGTTATCGCAGCCCACAGAACCGCATACGCCTTAGGCATTTTTCTTTTTTCAATTTCTTTCATTTTAATCTCTCCGTTATCATCTCGTGTTAAATCAGCTTGATGGTGAAAAGATAATAGTCGTTGCCTCTGAAAACGAACCTGAAGAAATCACTTATTGCCACGGCGATTTTCAGCATAAGGGGAGAAAGCTTGTATTTAAGGAAGCTGCTGTCGCTGCTGCCGGAAAGCAGTTTTGCTTTTTCCATAGCGGTGTAAAGCCTCTGCTCTGCTTCTTTCGCCTCCTGCGCGGACCACTCGCGCTTTGCCAACACCTGATTTGCGTTTTCGGCGGCGGCGTCAAGCTCTTCTCTTCTTGAAGCTTTCACGGAGTCGAGATCCGCTTCGCCGTATTGCCTTAAAAGATTTTCAATCGTTTTAAGATTTCTGTATTCGTTAAACTGCGCATAGCCGGCGCTGTTTTCTCTCGCGTCGGTGAGAGTTTTATCGGTAAATATCGAGAGGCACAGGCCGATAACGTCGTTAACGGAAGACTGAAGAGTGAGGTGGCTCTGATTTTTAACGAAAAACGTTTTGTCGGGCAGAGCGCAGGCTCCCGCGTCAACCATTCTTTCGGGGCTGATGTAGCTCTCGTCAATCGCGGGGGTGTAATCGGAAGGAAGAGTTCCGTTTACGGGCGCGAAAACGGCTCCCGCGGAAGAAGAGGTCGCCTGGATTATATTGTCGGAGCTCTCGTCGTAATGCTCAAAAGCGGCGGGTAGCTCAAGGTTGTAGCCCGAAATGCAAAACATATCAACGCCCCGGCTGTCAAGCTCTCTTATCCTGTCTCTTGAGGCGAGCTGAATTTCATAATATCTGTCGGTCATTGCCTTGAGAGCCTCGTGCTCGCTGTCGGAAATATAGAGCTCGGAGAGCTCGGGATATTCTTCACTCGGCACAAGCGCCCACATGGACTGGCAGTTTCTCACGCACCTGCCGAGCACTTCGTTGAGCGCGCGCACAAGCGCTTCCTGCAAAAAGTCGCTGAAAAAGTCCTGCGGAATGGCTCTCGCGATTGTGTTGCCGAGGTAAGCGAGGGTCATATATTCCTCGTCAACGAGCGACACGATGTTGGGAATAAGGTCGTTATAAAGCACCATGCCGTTGTCAAAAGTGGTTTTGCCGCTCATAAGATCGGAAAGCACGTATGAGCCGTCAAGAGCGCACGCGGCAAAAACTATTCTGTCAATTTCGTCGGGGTCGATATAATCGGCAAGATAAACGTTTGCGATGGTGCCGCCGAGGCTTATGAAAACGATGTTGACCTTGTCGTGACCCGTCTGGCACTTGACCATATCAATGTATTCGTTAAGGTCGGCAGCGGTGTCAAGAATGTTGCCGAATGACGAATAAGCGTAATAATAAGCGTGGTCATAGCCGTACTGCTCGCAGAATGCGGATATGTCGACCTGCCTCTTTATGAAATCATATTGATTTTCGTATTTGGTCGTGGGCAGAGGATTGCCGTTTTCGTCCGTTGAATATCCTTTCGCGTAGTTATAGGATTTATCGGGCGTGTTTCTGCACTCCTCAAGAGAATACCAGTATTCGTCCGTTGCGGCGGGATTAACTCTCGTGCCGTCGGGATTGAAATAATGGTCTTTGAAGCCGTCGTCAAAAATTGCAATAAGGATGTCAAAGAGCCCGTCTCTGTCCCTTTTGAAAATTGCTTTGAGAATGTCGGGCACGGCGTCCTTGAGCTCGCGCTCGATTTTCTGAGTGTCAAACATAAACGCCATATCCATGCCTTCGAGGATGGGGAAGCCTTCCTCGGTGATAATGTCGTTTCCGTCGGGAGTTTGCACGTAAGTTTGCGCCTGCATAATGCCGGGCACGATTATCACGGGATTTTGCCCGCACTCGCCCGCGCACTCGGTTTTAAGCTCATGGTCCCATTCGTGGCTGTAGCCGTCGTCCGCAACGGCGCAGATAACGCTCATTGAAGAAAACAGAATGCAGACTGCCGACAAAACGGCAACAAATTTTTTCATCTTAATGACGCCTCCGATTTCATTTTTATTTAAGCTTAATTCTATTTTATTACAAAAATCCGGTTTTGTCCACAGTAAAAACTTTTTATTGAAAGCGGGCTCCGCATTAAATAAGGAATTAAACTTCAATAAATATTGCGAAATATGCTATTGAAAATTATTTTGCCTGTGATATAATTATATTCGGTAAACCGAAAATAAAAATTTAGGAGGCAAAACCATGCCGGTAACAAAATTATCAACAGCTTATTGCAGATCCTATCAGGCCGCTATGAGAGTGGCGGTAAACTTTTTGGATTGGACGGAGCCTAAGGTCATCAAAGGAGAAGGCGCCGTTAAAGAGCTGCCCGCGATCATCAAGCAAAACGGTCATTACAGCGTGCTCGTAGTCACCGATAAGGGCCTTATGGGTCTTCATCTGCTCGACGACCTTTTCGCGGGTCTCGAGGAGCAGGGCATAAATTACGCTGTTTATGACGGCGTTCAGCCCAACCCGACCATTGACAACATTGAAGAAGCCGTAAGGATTTACAACAATCATCGCTGCTCGGGCATAATCGCTTTCGGCGGCGGTTCACCCATGGACTGCGCAAAGATTTGCGGAGCGAGAATTGCAAGACCCGGCACGAAAGTTCAGAAAATGAGAGGCACTCTCAAGGTAATCAAAAAGATACCCATGCTCTACGCAGTGCCCACAACGGCGGGCACCGGCTCCGAAACAACTCTTGCCGCCGTTGTTTCCGACCCCTCAACTCACGAGAAATACGCTGTTCAGGACCCCGTTCTTCGCCCGAAGTACGCAGTGCTTGACCCGAACCTCACTCTCGGGCTTCCCCCTCACATCACTTCAACCACCGGTATGGACGCTCTCACTCACGCCGTTGAGGCTTACATCGGTCAGAGCAACACCAAAGACACGGAGGAAGCCGCAAAGAAGGCGGTAAGGCTCATATTCGACAATATCAAAACCGTTTATGACGACGGCAAAAACGTTGAAGCAAGAGGCAATATGCTCGAGGCTTCTTATTACGCGGGCGTAGCGTTCACGAGAGCTTACGTGGGCTACGTTCACGCCATAGGCCACAATCTCGGCGGTATGTACGGCACGCCTCACGGCCTCGCCATGGCTGTTATTCTGCCCTACGTGCTCGAATTCTTCGGAGAGACCGCTCACAAGCGCCTCGCGGAGCTTGCGGACGTTGCGGGCCTTGAAACGAGCGGCATGACCGACGCTCAGAAGGCGGAGCTGTTCATTGAGAAGGTAAAAGAGTTCAACAAATATATGAACATCCCCGAGCACATCGACGCTATCAAGCAGGAAGACGTTACCACCATAGCTCAGAGGGCGCTTCACGAGGCAAATCCCCTTTATCCCGTGCCCAAAATCATGAGCTTCCCCGAGTGCGTCGAGCTCATCGGCAAAATCGGAAACATCGAGGTCTGATTACAAAGCAAAAATTTACGGCAGGCTGTCCGCAAAAGGGCGCCTGCCGTATTTTTTACGCTATTATGTAGCCTGCGGGAAACGGCTCGGAGTCGGGATTTGACGAGGGCGTTTTCATCACCCTGTAAATCGCGAGGCTCTCGCCTTTTGAGCCGCTCTTCGTTTCCCAGTCTTTTAAAATTATTTCCGCCTTCATGAGAGTTACTATGTCTCCGCTCGCGTCGGCGTAGGAGCGAGCGTATTCAAAGTTAAGCTCGGGCAATTCAAAAGAGAGAGCGTAGTCTTCCCTCGTCATTCCTGCGGGCAGATAAGCTCCCCTCTTGTTGTCGAGAATCCATAACGCGACTGCCTTTTTCATTTCGGCTTCGCTCAATAAATCGGTTATCATTTTTCTATACCGAGCTTTTTGCAGACCTCTTCCGTAACTCTTCGGATGCTCTGCATATTCTCTTCCATTTCGGCAACGAGCTTAAACTGAGTGCGCGCCCTCACGAGGTTGTGCTCGGGGTAATCGGTTTTGAAATAAACGTCGCCGTTAAGATAATCGCCCAAAAATCTCATGCCGCATTCGAGAGTCATCAGCTTGCCCGAATAAGGCAGGCACTCAATTTCTTCAGCGGTGAGCGCTTCTCCGCATTCGGACAGATAACCCTCAGCGTAAGCCTCGTAATATTCAAGGCTGAAATGCACCTTGTCAAGGTCTTTTTCATCCTCGTCGGCAGTGCTCGCGCCGAAACGGATGCTGTCGCCGAAATCATAGAGAGAAAGCCCGGGCATAACGGTGTCGAGGTCAACAACGCAAATGCCCTCGCCCGTTACGTCGTCAAGCATCACGTTATTGAGCTTTGTGTCGTTATGAGTTACTCTGAGCGGCAGCTCGCCTTTATTGAGCAGGTCAACGAACACGGCGCAGTCCTTTTCTCTCGCGAGGGCGAAAGCGATTTCTTCGCCGCAGGTGCCGGCTCTGCCGGATTTATTGTCATCGACCGCCTTTTTAAAATCGGCAAATCTCGAAACGGTGTTGTGAAAATTCGGAATAGTCTCGGCAAGGCTGTCTATCGGATAATCCGAAAGCAAACGCTGAAATTTGCCGAAAGCCTCGGCGGATTTGCGAAAAGTATCGGCGCTCGTCACCTTCTGCTCCGAATGCGCTCCGTCTATGAAATCAAAGCAGCGCCAAAATCCGCCTTGAGAGTCAATGTAATAAGGGTTTCCGTTTGCGGCTTTGTAAACGTTAAGGCACTCTCTCTTGGGGTCGCCTCCGTTTTTTTCAACGGCTTTGCGAAGGTGAGCGGTAACTCCCGTCACGTTGTTCATAAGCTCAACGGGCTTTGTGAAAACACCCGTGTTGAGCCTTTGAATGAGATAGGAGCATTCTTTGCCTTCGCCGTTTTCAACAACGGCTTTGTAGGTGTCGTTAATGTGGCCGCTGCTTATCTCCGAAACGCTTTTAAGCTCGCCGCCGACGTTGAACGCCGCGAGAATTTCTTTGACATCGGGCATAACCGATTTCATTAAATCATTCCTTTACTCTTTTTTTCGCTTTGGGCTCGGCTTTTTCGCCCTGCGGAAGTATTGCTTTAAGAAACTGACCCGTGTAGGACTTTTCCTCAAGCGCAACCTGCTCGGGCGTGCCCTCGGCTACGATATATCCTCCGCCGTCGCCGCCCTCGGGGCCGAGGTCGATAACGTGGTCGGCGGTTTTTATCACGTCAAGATTGTGCTCAATGACAATAACGCTGTTGCCCGCGTCAACGAGCTTTGAAAGCACCTCGATGAGCCTGTGAACGTCGTAGGTGTGAAGGCCCGTTGTGGGCTCGTCGAGAATATAAACGGTTTTGCCGGTGGAAGTTTTGGAAAGCTCCGTCGCGAGCTTCACTCTCTGCGCTTCGCCGCCCGACAGAGTGGTGGCGGGCTGGCCGAGCTTAATGTAGCCGAGCCCCACGTCATAAAGCGTTTGTATCTTACGCCTGATTTTAGGCACGCTGTCAAAGAAGTTCATCGCTTCTTCAACCGTCATTTCGAGCACTTCGTAAATGTTTTTGCCCTTGTATTTTACCTCGAGCGTTTCGTGATTGTATCTGTGGCCCGAGCAAACCTCGCAGGGCACGTAAACGTCTTCAAGAAACTGCATTTCTATTTTGACTATTCCGTCGCCCTGGCACGCCTCGCACCTGCCGCCTTTTACGTTGAATGAAAATCTGTTGGGCTTATATCCCCTCTTTTTCGCTTCGACGGTTTGGGAAAACAAATCTCTTATATCGGTGAAAACGCCCGTGTAGGTGGCGGGGTTTGACCTGGGCGTTTTGCCTATCGGCGACTGGTCGATGTTTATCACCTTGTCAACGTATTCGAGCCCGGTGATCTCATCAAATTTGCCCGGCACTTTTTTCGCGCCGTTGAGCTTTACTGCAAGATGCTTATAGAGCGTTTCATTTATGAGCGACGATTTGCCGCT
>CAJOLX010000054.1 GCA_905235625.1 uncultured Clostridia bacterium | reverse complement strand
CCTTTCTTTAATATTTTTCACGTCACCTTGTGTTTCAAGGTTAATAAATTTTTATTGTTCGCCTCATGATGTTTTAGGCGTTTTTTGAATTTTTGTATTTTTTATTTTGTCGCTTTATGCCCCCTCTCGATTGTGCAATCTTAACAAGTATTTCTCACTCATAGCTTTTATACATCGTTTATGCATCTCTTTCAGCAATTATTTCATCGACTATCAACGACTCGTTTTCAGAAAACGACTTAATTACACACTCTGTTGTTTCGGGCTTATCTTCGGGCGAGTTTGCCGCAAAGCCGACTGTGCCGACCTGAACAAGCATAGCCAACGATAATAAAACGGAAATACATCTGAACAAATGTTTTTTAGTTTTCATTTATGTTTCTCCTTTCATTTAACACAGAGTTTTTCCTATGCCTGCATAAAGTATACAGGCATAGGATTGAGTTTTTCGAGTTAATCAGTAAGCATAGAACTCTTTTGACTCTGAGTTTGAGCCCGAATAAGCAGTTACTGTTGCTTTGAGACGGTAAGTACTTAAAGAACTGGTAAGCTTGCTTTCTTCCATGGATCCACTTCTACCGGAAAATGTTTGTTCCCAAGTTGCTACTGTGGAATAAGCTCCGCCGGAAAGCTTCTGAAGTTCCATTTTAATTTTGACACTTGTCACAGAGGAGCTTCCTGAAATGCTCGCCTTTACCTTTGTTGATAACAATCCTTGATTAATATTCCCATAGTAACTATCAATATAAGTCATCCTTACATTGTTATCAAAAGAATAAACAGCTATTCCACAAATTGAGAATAAAAGTGATACAACAAGAATAACAGACAGTAAACATGTTAATCTCTTTTTCAAAACAAATCCATCCTTTCTGCATTATTTGAAACCATTTAATCGTTTCATAACAACAGTGCAGAAAAGAGGGCATTTTCTTACAAATATTTTTTAATTCTTTTATTTTTGGCGTAAATACTAAAAAGCCGGGGTTATGGACTGTGCAATTTGCACAACGTCTTCATAACCAATTTCATCGCATTGGTCTGCAATAATGATATGAAAATATTTTCCGGTAGACCAAACAATGATTAAGCTGCTTTGATTTATACTGTAATAACCAACACAACCATTTATTTCCAGTTCACCATGAACAGCGTTTTCCGTATCAATTCCGAGGACAGAACCGGAGCTTTCATACGAATTGATGGTTAACATATTACCTCCATTCATATATACAATTCTATGTTCCGTTTTTGTTTTTGTATTCGAAACTAATTTGTAACCATCAGGTATATATGAAAAGTCAGCATACAAATAATCATTTTTATTTCCTCTTGAACTTTCAAATATAAATTCTGTGCCGTCAGTATAAACCGTATATACAAAGTTTCTTACCGGCTCAAATGCAAAAGCGGTAAAGGCAGCAGCCAGAAGAATAATAGCCGCAATCAAAAGTGCTTTTATTCCGCGTGTCATTCCTTTACGATTTTTCTTATCGGCGGATTTCAATTCATAATTAAGGATAAAATCACGAAGCCGTTTATCTTTATCTTTCGGAATCAAAATATCCGGCAAAGAATCCATGCGTTCAAAAAATGATTTCCAATATGTTTTATCCGCTTCAATGCATGCTTCTCTCAAAGCAGTTTCAAAATCCATTATTTTACCTCCGCAAGCATTTTACAAAGTTTTTCTTTTCCTCTGCTGATACGCTGATATACAAGGTTTTCGGAAATACCGAGAGCTTCTGCGATCTCACCGGTTGAGCGCTTTTCCAGGTATTTCATCATAATCGGTTCCCTGAACTTTTCATCCAGGCAGTTAATGGCAGCAGCAAGCTCGGAGCAGCTGAAACTGTTATTACTGCCAAAGTATGAATTGATTGCTTCGCTGTCGAAGCTGTCTTTAAGCGTTTCGGTTTCAACCTTGCTTTGCTTTTCGTTGATTCTGTAGGCGCATCGCTTACAAATTGTAGATATATATTTTCTTTTCGTCTCATCATTCAATCCCTTGAACGTCTGAAAAGACTTGATTAATCCAATA
Organism: uncultured Clostridia bacterium; assembly: GCA_905235625.1. GTDB lineage: Bacteria > Bacillota > Clostridia > Oscillospirales > Acutalibacteraceae > CAG-177. The sequence goes on along the minus strand of CAJOLX010000054.1, from coordinate 15,402 downwards.
AGTGTTTCCTGCACGCAATCTTCATCTTGCTGTACATCATCCAGATAGTCGTGTGCAATTTTAAACATAAGTTGACCGTATTCTTCATAATATTGCTCCATAAGTGATCTGTCTTCTTCATTTTCCAGAAGCATCAGTAAAAAAAGCATTTTTATCCCCCCATTTTTAAGAAATATTCGGAGGAAGAGTATATTACAACTTTCTTCAAATATAACAGTGCGTTTTTTTTCGCAAAATCTTACAAAATCGGAAAAAAATTTTAAAAAAATTCAAAAAATTTCAAAAAAGATCGCTTAATCGGCGTCAAACGCCGCAAAAAATGAAGCCGCAGGGATCACGGGCATAATATGAGCCGGCGGCTTTTTAAAGCTTTTCACATAAAGCCCATAAGACTATAAGCCGATTATATCATGAATCCCCTAACGTTTCAATCGGGGCGCCGCATTATATGGCGGCGGTTATTCATAATCATTCCGGCAAGCAGTGCATTTCCGATAAAAATGCAGGGCGCGAACATTAAAACTCGCGCCCTGCAATTTTGTTTATTCTTTTAATTATTAAAGGTCAAACAGACCGGTGGCTCTGTTTTCAAGCTTGAAAAGCAAAACTGTCTTTTCAAAGAAATTGTTTATTCCCACAGCCGCCTTCTTGAGTATCTTGATAAGGAAGAAGGTTTTAACGGGATTTTCCTGCACCGTGCCGAGATTTTCATTCATAAATTCGGCTTTGGCGGAAGCGAAGTTTTTGAACGAAGCAACCTCTGCGGCGTATTTCTCTCTGACCTCGTCAACGTCTCTCGTGCCGAAGGTGTTGCGGCGCACGTGGTTCATAACGGCGCTGTCGGCAATGGTGTCGGCATAACTGTCAAACTCATCGCCGTACCAGGCGGTAACAGCCTGATAAACGCCGTCGTCCCAATAGGTTTTGCACTCCGCCGCGAAATCCTCGTGAGAGCAGAGATAACCGAAGAAGTTGGGCTTTTCGTCAACGTCCATGGTCTTGAAAATAGTGTTTCTGTACTGCCTGCCGAAGCAAACGGTGAAGCCCTCGGGGTTGGTGTAGTCAAGCCCGAATCTCTTATCGGTATTGTTGCCGAAGGCTATGTCATAATCCCAAACGGGGCCCGCGTAAAGCTTGCCGTCATTGGTGGTGTCAATGTAGAAATAGGTGGAAGTAAGGCCCGTATCCATATTCGTAGTCCACTCGCTGATGTCATAATATCTCGCGAAGGACTCAACGTCGATAAGGTCTTTGTAGCTTTCGCCCTTGCCGTTAACGCCGTCGCTGCTCTTTATCGCGTCTTCAACGCGCTGATAATAGTCGCTGATGAATTTCATCTGCTCTTCGCTTGCGTATTCGGGGCTCTTCACCGTAACGGGCTGACCGTCGTTTGAAACGAAGCCGCTCAGCTCGTTTATGTATCTGTTGGCAATCTCCATCTCAATGATGTAGCCGCCGTCGGTGGTGGAATCCTCCGTTACGGGCACCTGAACGTATTTGTATCTGCCCTCAAGTATGCCGGCATATTTGCCGTAAGTGCCGCCCTGAGGAAGGGAGTCCATATCAAAATCTTCGCCGTATTCGGCAATGGCGATTTCTTCGTTTATATCGTCAAGGTTTTCAACGTCAACTCTGTCGCTCGCGGGCTCAATTCTCGTGGTGAGAAGATAAGAGCCGAGGTATTCGTTGTTAACGTAAAGGTCAACGGGAGCGTATTTGGGCGAATAAGCAAGGCCCGCGTCGGCAGCCGCGGAATAAGTGACCGCGTTTCTCATGAGCGATATATCTTCCTCGTTTGCAATGAGGCTCCATTTTTTGCTCTTTGCCATGCCGAGCAGCTTTGCCTTCTTGTCAAGCTTGATGTTGTAAGGCTTCTTTTCGCCCTTCCAGCTCGCGTTGCCTCTGCCCTTTATATAGCTGAGAGCTCTCGTTTCGGTCTGCTCTTTGCCCTTTTCGTTAAGGATTGAAATCTGACCGGCTTCTTTATAATTCTTGTCGGCATGCACCGAATCAAGGCTGCCGCTTTCGGTGGTGATGAAAACGGTGCCCACGCCGCTGCTCGAAACCACTTTGTAGGAGTAATTTGAACCTCCGACGGCTATTGTGCCGCCTTCGCCGAGGTCATAAGCTTCTCCCTCAATAATTTCCTCGCCGTTGATTGTTGCTCCGGCAGGCGCCCAGAGCTTAACCTCGGAGGAATCCCAATATGACGGAATGAAGAAATAATATTCTCCGTCCGCTTTGTACCAGTTGATCGTCTGAAGCGCGTCTTCGCTTTCGGCTTCAAAGCCTGCGGTGACGGTGATTTCATCAGCCGCGCCCGCGAAAACGAAGCCTGCGGTGAGGCAAGACAGCGCCATAATAAGCGCAAGAACCGCTGCCGTAACTTTCTTAAACATAATTATCTCTCCCATCCTTAAAAGTATTTTTGCCGCCCCTTAATTATACCACTGCAAATAAATAAGTCAACTTAATCAATAAATAAAATCAAGAAGTATTTGCTTAATTTCTTCGAGCCTTACGAGAGCAGTCTGCTCGTTTTGGCCCTTTACCGAAAAATAGAGCTTTAGCTTCGGCTCCGTGCCGGAGGGTCTTGCCGCCGCCCACGAGCCGTCGGCAAAAATGAACTTTAGCACGTTCTCTTTCGGCAAGCCCTTTATGCCCTCCGAATAATCCTCCACATTAACGCAGCCCTTGAGGCAGTCGGCTCCCGCGAGCCTTAACCTCTGCATGCTCTGCTTTATCTTTTCGCTGCCCTCTTTGCCCTCGAGCACAACGGTTTCAAGGCGGTCGCAGTAATATCCGCATTTTTCGTAAAGCTCATTGAGAGCGTCAACGAGAGTTTTGCCCTCGTTTTTGTAATAAGCCGCCATTTCGGCAGTGAGCATGCTTGCGGAAACGGCGTCTTTATCCCTCGCGTGAGCGCCGGGAAGGTAGCCGTAGCTTTCTTCATAGCCGAAAACGTAAGTGCGCTCGCCGCTCTTTTCCCACTCGCATATTTTTTCGCCGATATATTTAAAGCCGGTGAGAGTGTAAACCACGTCGCAGCCGTAGCTTTTGGCAATTTCAGCCCCGAGAGCGCCCGTAACGATGGTGGTCACCACCGTGGGAGCGTCGCCGAGCCTGTCTTTTTTGAATTTCAGAATAAAATCGAGCAGCAGAGCGCCCGTCTGATTGCCCGAGAGCAGCGTGAAATCGTCGCCCTGCTTTACGGCAACGCCGATTCTGTCGCAGTCGGGGTCGGTGCCGATAACTATGTCGGCGCCTATGCTCTTCGCCTTTTTAACGGCGAGGTCGAGAGCGTCCTTTTCCTCGGGATTGGGAGAGCGCACGGTCGAGAAATTGCCGTCCGGCATTTCCTGCTCGGGCAAAACTGTAACGTCTCTGCCCTCTAAAATCCGCCTTACCGGTATATTGCCCGTGCCGTGAAGCGGAGTGTAAACTATTTTGAGGTCGGATTTGTCCGGGTAAACGCTGAGCTTTTTCACCTCGTTAAGAAAAGCGTCGAGCACCTCGGAGCCGACTTTTTCGATAAGCTCCGCTTTGCCGCCTATGTCGGCATTCTTAACGCCCGGCTTAATATCCTCGGCGTTTACGCAGTCAATCAGCTTGTCGGCGTATTTCGGCACGAGCTGACATCCGTTTTCGTCATAAACCTTGTAGCCGTTGTATTCGCGCGGATTGTGGCTCGCCGTTATGACAAGACCCGCGCTGCATTTTAAGTATCTCACGGCAAAAGAGAGCACGGGAGTGGGCATAAGGGTGTCAAACAGATAAACCTTTGCGTTTCTGCCTGCGAGCGTGCGCGCGGCGGTTTCGGCAAAAAGGCGGGAATTATTTCTCGAATCGTAAGCTATCACGACGGATTTTTGGCCCGCCGCTGTGCCGTTAATATAATCGGCAAGCCCTTCGGTAGCCCTTGCGACGGTGTAAACGTTCATCCTGTTAGGGCCCGCGCCCATTTTGCCTCTCATGCCTCCGGTGCCGAATTCGAGATTTTTATAAAATCTGTCTTCGATTTCCTTTTTGTCAAGAGACCGAAGCTCGGCGGCGGTTTCGCTGTCAAGCGAACACCAGAATTCAAAATCGGTCATATTTCTGCCCCCAAAGTGATTATTTCAAAAGGTGAATATTCTATTTCGTCCGTTTCGCCGATAACGTCTTCGAGCATATTGAGCGTTTTCATTTTGCCGGAGAGCTTTATTCTGCCCCTTCTGCCGTCCTGCTCGCTCAGGCGGTAAACTATCATTGAGCCGTCTTCGCTGAGCTTCATTGCCTGCAGAATGAGCGGAGCGAAAGTATCGCCGACGTATTCAAAATCATTTTTCCTCAGCGGAGTGTTGTATTCGAGCGCCTTTTTGTTGATTTCGCCCTCAACGTGGTCGCCGCCGTGCGGGCATATAACGTAGCAAAAATCGTGAATGCCGGTGTCGCTCGTCGGGTCGGGCCTGACGGGCGAGCGCAAAAGCGAGAGGGTGAAGCCGTCCGGCTCGGGGCCTGCGCCGTATTTGTTTTCGTTTATCACGGCAACGCCGCCGTCCGTTTCGCTGAAATCGCACCACTTGTGGCAGCAAACCTCAAATTTTGCCTTCTGCCAGCTCGTGTTGGCGTTTGCTGGCCTTTTTATGAAGCCTGCGGAGGTGTCGCAAACGAGCTCTCTCGAAAGCACATTGCAGGTGAATTTCACCTTGGCGAGCTTGTTCTTTTCTTTCCAGTCAACTATGTTTTCAACCTCGATTTCCCTCGAGGAGCGGAAAAAGCGGATTATTCTGCACCAATAGCTCTCACCCGTTTTTTGCAGGGCGCAGAATTCGGCGCATTCGCCGTCCGCCTGCATGAGCTTCAGCGGGTCGCACACCTCGGACGGAACGGGGCATTCCTTGTAGCCGGGCAGAATATCCCACGCGTCATAGTTGCCGGGAGTGTCGGCATAAAACTTTAAGGTATTGAATTCTCCGCTCACCCATTCTCTGTTAAGCTCTTTATCATAGAGCGAAAGGATGCTGCCGTCCATGGCAAGGCGCGCGGAATAAAACGGAGTTTCAATGCTCTCTCTCGTAACCTTAAACCATTCGCCGCTTTCGCCCTCGGGCAAATCGGCGTTTGAAAGAGCGGGAAAATCGGCTTTTACAAACCTGCCCTTTACGCCCTTTCTCGTGAAATTGCCGTTTTCGTCGGGGATGAAGGTGATTTCTTTGCGCTCAAAATTGAGAGAATTGAAATATCTGCCCTCTTCGCCGATTATGTTTTCAAGGCCCGAAATGATCTCTTTAAAATCCTTGACCGCGTCGCGGTAAACGGGAGTTATGTGGCTGCCGGGCAGGATGTCGTGAAACTGATTTACCATCAGCTTTTTTGCGTATTCTCTTATCTCATCGGCGGGGTATTCAACGCCCTTGTCGGTGTTGAGCACGGAAACGAGCTCCGCCTCTCTCAGAAGCGCCTCTGCCTTGCGGTTATAATCCTTAAGCTCCGCTTTTGTGGTGAGAGTGCCTCTGTGCATTTCGAGATAAAGCTCGTCGTCCCACGTTTCGAGCTCCTTCTCTTCGGTAAATTCCGAGCGAAGGAATTCGCCGCCCGTCACGTGCTTCGTTTGCGGCATTACGGAAAGCTTATCGAAGCGATGCATGAGCTCTATCATCTCTTCCGTAACTCCGCTGCCGCCGTCGCCGTAGCCGAACATCTGAAGCGTGGCGGTGCCGCTGCCCTTATCCTGAAAAGCTTCCCAGTTGCCCGCGACCTGACTCGGCATATTCCACGAAATAAAATGAGTGGGCGGAACGCAGGCGTAAATTTCCGTGCCGTCAATTCCCTTCCAGATAAAATTGTTGTGGGGGAAGCGGTTAGTGTCGTTCCAGGTGGACATTTTGTTTGAAACGAAATAATTCACGCCGCTCTTTTTGAGAATTTGAGGCATTATCCAGCTGTTGCCGAAAACGTCGGGAAGCCAGGCGTTGTCAACGGTTATGCCGAATCTGCTTCTGAAAAAGCTCTGACCGTAGAGCAGCTGACGGATAAGGCTCTCGGCGCAGGGAACGTTGCAGTCCGGCTCAACGTACATGCCGCCGACGGGCTCAAATCTGCCCTCGAGCACCCTTTCTCTGAGCTCTTCAAACACTTCGGGGTAATATTTTTCGAGCGTTTCGTAAGTGTAAGCCTGAGTGTGAGAATATTTAAAATCGGGGTATTTATCCATAAGGCGCAGCTGAATGAGAGCCGTGCGCATATTTTTTTGCACGGAGTGAATTCTGCGCCAGTAATAAGCTATGTCAAGGTGAGAATGAGCGACGAGAGCTACTCTGCCGGAGCCCTTGTAGGTTTTATCGGAATAAATTTTTTCGTCGATATATTCCCTCGCTCTGTCAATATCCTCATTGTCAATGCAGTCAAAATCAATTAAGTTGAGCGCTCTGTCAAGCTCGCGGTAAACGTGCTCCGAAAAATCCTCGCCGAAAATTTCGCAGGAGGCGGCATCGGTCAGCAGCTCAATATCATAAATGAGCGCCGTGACTTTTTCGTTGGGCTTAACTAAATATCCGCCCTCAAAAATCTGCCTGCAGCCTCTTACGGAAAGGGACTCGGGGTTTCTTTCGTCATCGGGCTTTGAGCGGTTGTAGCCCACTATTTCGAGCTTTGCGTGACCGTCCTTTACAAAGCGAGAAATTTCGACCGTTTCCCTGTTGGGGTCTATCCCGCCCGCGTAAGCGCCGTTCACCTTGATAATCATCTCGGCGGCGGTTTTGAGAAGCAGGCGGTATTCGCCGCCCTCAAAGCTCTTCGGCACGTCAAACTCGGCGTTTATGAAAGCCGTGCCGTCGGGAGTGAAATATATATCTCCCATCTTTAGCGGTCTCGGCTCGTCGTCGTAAAACTCAAACACCATTTCGTCGCTCTGCCTTGCCTCGCGCACGGTGAATGAGGTTATTTCGTATTTTTCGGAATATATATGCTTTTTGAGCCGTGAGAGCCTTAAATCAATCCATTCGGGCAGTCTCATGCTCCTTCTTTCAACCTTTATCTGACCCATTACGGCACCTCACTTATCGAGAAAATAGGGCTTTTTTCTTTCGTATTCGAGCTTAACGCTCTCGCCCGTGTCTTCAAGAATGCGCTGTTCAATCCAGCCGACGCATCTGTCGAGAATTTGACATTTTGAGCATTCGCCTCTGAAAATGACCTTAACGGCGCCGCCCTCTCTTTTAACAAACTCTATTTCTCCGCCGTCGCCCTGTATTCTCGGCCTTATGTATTCGTTAATGTATTTTTCCATGCGCTTCATCTCCGTAAAATCGGCTTTGTATCTGTCGGTTTTTATTTTACATCATTATAAGCGCGATGTCCATATGCTATTTTAACGGAATGACCGCAATATTGATGTTGAAATCGCCCCACTCTGATGATATAATCTGCTGTAAGGAGGAATGAATATGAGCCTCAATGAAACAGTAAGCGCAGAAAGGGTGCACATCGGCTTTTTCGGGCTGAGAAACGCCGGAAAATCAAGCCTTGTGAACGCCGTTACAAACCAGGATTTAAGCCTTGTGTCGCCCGTTAAAGGCACAACGACCGACCCCGTGACCAAGGCTATGGAAATATTGCCGCTCGGGCCCGTGCTCATAACCGACACGCCCGGCATTGACGACGAGGGCGAGCTCGGCTCGATGAGAGCGGGCAGAGCCAAAAAAGCTCTGCCACGACGGACGTCGCCGTGCTCGTTTGTAGCATTCTCGAGCCGCTATCGGGCTATGATAAAGATATGATAGCCCGCTTTGAGCGTGACAACACACCCTACATAATCGCGCGCACAAAGAGCGACCTGCTCTCATCCCCCATTTCTCTTGCCGAAAACGAGATAGCGGTAAGCTCCGTTACGGGCGAGGGAATAGAAGAGCTCAAAAACAGAATAGGCGCTCTCGCGAAAACAGCCTCAAAAGAAAAATACGTCGTTTCCGACCTTCTCAACGAGGGCGACACGGTAATGCTCGTTATTCCCATTGATTCGTCGGCGCCGAAGGGCAGAATAATTTTGCCTCAGCAGCAGGTGCTTCGCGAGCTGCTCGATAAGCACGTTAAAGTTTTATGCGTAAGGCCCGAAGAAATCGACGGCGCTCTCGCCTCTCAAAAAACGCCGGTAAGCCTTGTCATAACGGATTCTCAGGCGTTTTCATACGTGAGCGAGCACGTGCCGGATGAAATTCCGCTCACGTCGTTTTCAATCCTTTTCGCAAGATACAAAGGTGATATCGTCACTCTTGCAAACGGAGCGAAAGCGCTCGGCAAAATAAAGGACGGCGACAAAATTCTCATAAGCGAGGGCTGCACTCACCACCGTCAGTGCGAAGATATAGGCACGGTTAAAATCCCCAAAATGATTGAGAAATTCACGGGCGCGAAGCCGGAGTATGAATTCACCTCCGGCGGCGGTTTCCCCGAGGACCTTACCGGCTATTCGCTCATAGTCCACTGCGGCGGCTGCATGCTGACCGAAAAAGAAATGCTTCGCCGCGTGAGGGAAGCGGGCGCTCAGGGCGCGCCGATAGTTAACTACGGCGTGCTGATAGCTCACGTGAACGGAATACTCGCGCGCTGCCTGTCTCCGTTTGAAGAGTGCAAGGATATTTTAACAACATAATAATATGTTTACATAAGCAAAAAGCGGGCCGAATAAATCGACCCGCTTTTTGTTCCGAAACACAGTTTTCGAAATGAGGAAAAAGATATATATAAACTTGCTTGTGATTGAAACCGACTGAACCGTAATAAACTTACTTCGTTCGCTCTTCTTGAGTTAATTATATCCAAAGTTCTTAAAAAATCCTTAAAAAACGCAAGTTTTGACTTAAATTATTTGTTTTTCAGCCCTCAAAATAAAAAAGCCGCCCCTCGCCCGGAGATTAAATCCGCGAGAGGGGCTTGCCCGTTATTAAATTTGAATTTTACGCTCAGACGAGCTCAACGGTATATTCGGAGTTCGCGTACCAATAACCGGTGAGATAATTTATGCCTCTGAAAATGATCTTGTCGGAGTAAACCTCCATCTGAGCGCCGATACCGGACCAGGTGATGCCGTACCAGTTGATTATGCCGTAGGTGGGAAGGCTTACGTAAGTGACGCCGTTTACCTGCTCGACCCAGGGCATATCGTATTTTTCGCCGACGTAATTGCTTCTCATGCCGCCGTGCATGTGGCCGCTGATGTAAATAACGTTGTCGTACTTCTCCAATATTTCCTTAACGGGGTATTCGTCCTCTTCTATTCCGCTGCCGTCCCAGATAATGTCTTCGCCGTTTATGCCGTCAATGGGCCAGTGGCAGCAAACGAAGGTGGGCATGCCCTGAGCCGTGCCCTCGGCAAGCTCGCTGTCAAGGAAATCAAGCTGCTCCTGCGACATGCTTATGCCGTCCCAGTGGCCGCCGTCGATAACCTCGTCGCCTATTACGATGAACTTATAGCCGTTAACGTCGAGCGAATAATAATTGGACTCGCAGTCGTCGCCGTAAAACTCGTTGTGGTATTTCACAACGTTTGCGAGCGCTTCTTCTCTCGTGATATCGGTAACGTCTCTGTCGCCCGCGTGGCCTATGTCGTGGTTGCCCGCAACGACTATCGGCTGACCGGGCGCGTAATCTCTGACCAGCTCGTAAACTCTCGCAAGCGACGGTTCATCAGCGTAGTTTGTAAGGTCGCCGCATATAATCACGCCGTCAACGGGGCTCTTTGCGCGGTTCATGCGGTTAAAGCCCTGCTTTACAAAGCCTGAGCGGAAAGGATAGTTTGCCTCAATGTGAATGTCCGAAATCATGCTCATGTTTAACAGGCAGTCGTCCTGCCTCGTTTCCATTACGGGCAGCTCCACACCCTTATAGGGCATGAGGGTGATAAACAACGCCGCGAGAAAAGCCTGCGCTTTGTAAATGAATTCTGCAAAAGTCAAAACAATTCCTCCAATACGAAATATCTGCCCTCTATTTTACAACTCGCGGCGGTCAAAATCAAGTCTGCAAGGCAAAATAAAGCTCGTCGTCGATTTCTTTTCTCTGCCCGTCGCTTGAGAAAGCCTGACAAAGAGCTATTTCGGCGATGGCGGCTATCGGTATTATTTCAAGCTCGTCGGTTATCAGAGCGCCCTGCGCCGAATCCACCTTTTTTATGCTCTTTTGAGCCGTCACGTATTTGCCGCCGCTCTTTTTGCCGTCCGGCACAAAATATTTCACCGTAACGAGCGGCCGCCTGAAAATATTTTCGCTTATCACTCTCACGCAGTCGTTTATGCGGTCAACGCTGTCTTGAGCTATTGAAATTTCGCTGTCCGTCAGCCTCGCCGTTTCTTCTATTATGTCGTCATAGCCCGTGAGCGCCGCGAACGGCGCGAACTGAGCCGCCCTGTTTCTCATACTCATATGCGCGCGGGTTTCGGAGCCCTCGTAACGCATATTTACAAGCTCGCTTCTTTTAAGCATAATCCATTCCTTTCACGCCTTGTGGCCGCCCACCTGCGAGTTTCTCTCTATGGCGGTCGCTCCCTCTTCAAAATCCAGCGCCTTCAAAACGGCGTTTTTGCCGTATCTGTCTCTGAGCTCTATTACGGCGCTCTGTATCGCCTGCTCTTTTTTGAGCATTTTTTCTTCCTGCTTCTTCTTTTCAAAATCCGCCTCGTCAAAAAGGCTCAGCTGCTCGTATTCGGGCTGAGGCTCGGCGCCGACGGGCTTTAGGTGATTTACGGTGAGATTTATGCGCCTTACGCAAAGCTCGGGCAGAGCGATGCGGTCAAAAAGCTCGGCTGTTTTTTGCATTATTATCTTTGACGAGCTTGTGAAAGCCCCGAGATTTGCCGAGCCGTGGTCCTGCTTCGGCACCGTTCTGCCGTAGCGGTCCGCCTTCATTTCTTTTTTTATTCCCTGCTGAGCGGGGCTCAAAGCGTCGTAGCAAACGGTGAGCGTTATCTGGTCCGAGGTGAGCCTTTTTTCCGCAAGCTCGAATGCGAGAGAATCCGCCATCTCTTTGCAAACCGTTTTTGCCTTGTCAAACGGATAAGGGCATTTGAGCACCTGACCGGACGAAAGGCTGTGAGTATCCGGCTCGTATTCCTTTATATCCGCCATGCCCACGGGCTCTCTGCCCCAGGCGTGGTCTATGAGAAGCTCGGCGTTAACGCCGAACATCTTGTAAAACATATCTTCATCGGCAAGCGAGCATTCGGCTATATCCCCCATCGTGTGAATGCCGACGGCGGCAAGCCTCTCGGAATATCCCCTGCCCACACGCCAGAAATCCGTTATGGGCTTGTGGTCCCACAGCTTTTGACGATAGGTTTTTTCATCGAGCGACGCCACCCTCGCGCCGTAAGAATCGGGCTGCATGTGCTTTGCCTCAATATCCATGGCGATCTTCGCAAGATAAAGATTTGTGCCCACCCCCGCGGTGGCGGTTATTCCCGTGCCGGCATAGACCTCGGCTATGAGAGCGCGCGCAAATTCCTCCGCGCCCATGTTGTAAAGCTCAAGATATTCGGTGGCGTCGATAAACACCTCGTCTATCGAATAAACGTGAACGTCCTCGGGCGCGACAAAGCGCATATATATATTGTAAATGCGGGAGCTTACCTGCATATATTTTTTCATCTGCGGCGGCGCCGCTATGTAGGCGAGCTTCGCGTTCGGGCTGTCTTTAAGCTCGCTGTCGGAAAAGGTTTCAAACGAAAACACCCTGCCGGGAGCCTGCGAGAGCCTTAAAGCGTTTATCTCGTTTATTCTCTCTATCGCCTCAAACAGCCTCGCCCTGCCCGGTATGCCGTAAGCCTTGAGAGCGGGAGTGACGGCAAGGCAAATGGTCTTTTCCGTTCTCGAAACGTCGGCGACCACGAGATAAGTGTCAAGCGGGTCAAGCCCTCTTTCAACGCACTCGACCGATGCGTAAAAGGACTTTAAGTCAATCGCTATATAGGTTTTTTCGCCGGGCATTTCTTCACCTCCCCGATTTATGGACACTCTGTCCATAAGATATTACACCCTTTTTCTTCTTTTGTCAAGCGGTTGATTTAAGGCGGCTTTTGCGGGAATACTTTGCCTTTTCGGAAATAAGAAAAGCAAATATGCGTTTTTGCATTGAAAAAACCGGGGCGTTATGTTAATATTAAATGAAATTCATAAACGGAGCTGATGTGACTTATGAAAGAAGCCATAGAATTGGTCAGAGAAAGCTCTCCCGCTGTCTTTTACGTGCTCGCGGCGCTTTTCGGCATCTGCGTAGGCAGCTTTCTCAACGTCTGCATTTACAGAATTCCTAAAAAAGAAAGCATAGTCGTAGTGCCTTCGCACTGCATGTCCTGCGGCAAAAAGCTGCACTGGTATGAACTGATACCCATTTTCAGCTACATATTCTTAAGGGGCAAATGCTCTGGCTGCAAGGCAAAAATCTCGCCTCAATACTGCATAGTCGAGGCGACCACGGGCGCGCTCTGGGCTCTCGTTTATTTCGTTAAGGGCGCTGCGGTCGACACTATTCTCATTCAGCTTCTTGTGTCCGCCCTGCTCGTAATAGCCGTGATAGACGCGAGAACAAAAGAAATACCGTTCCCGGTGGTCATATTCATAGCAGTTTTGGGCGCGATAAGAATAATCTTTTATCACGAGTCGTGGCGCGACATCGTGCTCGGCCCCGTCGTTATGGCGGCGCTCTTCCTTGCGATAATCTTTATTTCGGACGGCAGAGCGATGGGCGGCGGAGACTATAAGCTCTGCACCGCGATGGGCCTTTTCCTCGGGCTCAAGCTCACCTTCCTCGGGCTCGTCATAGGCTGCATACTCGGCTCGATAATCCACGTGGCGAGAATGATAATTCAAAAAGTCGGCCGCGAGCTTGCCTTCGGCCCGTATCTTGCCGCGGGCTTCGCGATAAGCGCTCTCTGGGGAGCTCAGATGTGGAGCTGGTACGTCACAAAATTTTTCTCGTTCTGAAATATCACTTTTTGCTTGACTAAAAAACAATTTTGTTAGATAATAAATTTAATCTGTTTATTGGGGCGAAAAGCTCCTAAAGAAAGGAGAAGGGAAATGGATTTTTCAAGCATCATCAGTAAAAAATCCGGCTACGCAAGATATATGTTAAAGGAGATAACTTATATCTGCAGACATTTTGAGAAAAGAGCGCCCGGCAGCAAGGGCGAGGAGCAGGCATGCGTCTACATGGCGGATGAGCTCAAAAAGCTCGGCTGCGAAGCGCAGGTGGAGGAGTTTAAGGAGAATCCCCGTTCATTCTACGGTTGGATATACATCACCATAACTTCAATACTTATCGCCATCGGTCTTCTTTTCCTCAGCCTTAAAGTAGGCGGAGCGGTTCTGCCCATTATAGGCGCCGCGCTCATAGTTTGCGGCCTTGTCGTCGTTTTCCTGCAGTTCGGCCTTTACAAAAAAGCGGTGGATTTCCTCTTCCCCGTAAAGACCGGCCACAACGTTACGGCGTTTAAGAAGCCCACAGGCGAAGTGAAGAGAAGAATAATCTTCAACGGTCACCCCGACGCCGCCTGGGAATGGCCCGTAAACTACGCTCTCGGCGGAGTAGGCTTTGAGAGCCACGCAATTCTTGCCGCCATAGGCGCAGTATTTTATCTCGTAGTTTCAATCATCGCCGCAGTAAAAGGCGGCCTTCAGGCAGACTCGGTTCTTCTCAAGGTTGCGCTTTGGGGCCTTCTGTCCCTTCCCTTCCTTATCGGTCTTTACTTCATGGTAAACTACAGAAGAGTAGTTGACGGCGCAAACGACAACCTTTCCGGCTGCTACATGGGCATTGCCGTGCTCAAGGCTCTTGAGGACGAAGACATTCAGCTTGAAAACACCGAGATAGGCGTTGTGCTTACCGGCTCGGAAGAAGCTGGTCTCAGAGGCTCAAAGGCATGGTGCGAGGCTCACAAGGGCGAATTCGACGACGTGCCCACCTTCATTTATTCCTATGATACCATTCATGACCCCAAGTATCTCATGACCAACTATCGCGACCTTAACGGCACCGTTAAAGCCGACAAAGACGTTTCCGACCTCTTTATGGAAAGCGCGGAAGAGCTTGGCATTCATTGCCTTAAGGGCATGGTTCCCCCGCTCGGCGGCGCTACCGATTCGGCAGCTTTCGCTCAGGCAGGTCTCAGAGCTACCGGCATAACCGGACTTAACCATAAACTCGAGAGCTACTATCACACCAGAAAAGACTCTTTTGACAATATGGACCTCGACGGCCTTGCAGACTGCTTTGCAGTATCAATGAAAGTGCTTGAGAAGTTTGACGAAGGCGCAAAGCAGTAATTAAGCCGAAATACTCTTATAACTTAATCGGGACGCAGACCAAAATCCGCGCCCCGATTTATTTTTAATTATATTCGCTGCCCTCCCGAATTTTGGGCAAACGGCTTATTCAAAGCAAAATTGAATTTTTCCGCTCCCGTCCGGGTGTACGATTATGCCGTCCGTCGTTTGCTCAAAGACACCGTCGGCAAGGCGCAGCTCATAGGAGAACGGGCGGCCCGTGAAATCACGGAAAACGCAGTGAAGAGCTTGCCTCTGAGCGCCGGAGTAAGGCAGCGTCGGAACCTTGCCGCAGCGGAATTCAAGCCTGAAATCCGCGTTTTCGCAGAGAACCGTGAGCGAGCGTTCGTCAGCCGTAAACGTGACGTCGCCCCAGAAAATCCGAATACCGCTCTCTCCGATCATTTCATAATCAAAGCCCGGGCTTTCGGGAGCATTCGTATAAATCCCCGCTCTCACCGCCTTGTCGGAAAAGCGGAAGCCGTCCATTACGGGCAGGGCAAACGTGCCGCAGCGGGTATCGGTGTTCTTTCCGCTCAGGTGAGGCTCGGCGTATTCATCCGAATACAGCTGCAAATCGCGTATCCACGCATAGCCCTTTTCATACATTATATTCACGCGATAATATCGGGAATAATACCAAACTGTTCGGCGGCCCGAATGCTTTGCGTCGTTGCCTGCCGCGGAGCTGTTAGGCGGCGTAACGGCAAAGGAGCTTTTGAACCATTCGCCGCTTTCGCCCAGAGTTTGAAGCTCAATCTCTCCTTTATCCACGAGCGGTTTCAGCTTTTCAAACTGCATGGTGAGCCCGCGGGAAATATCGCGCCACCCGAAAGAATTTTCCTGACCGAACTGCGCGTAAGCGTGGGAAAGCGCTCCGCTGCCGTAGTTTTCGCGAAGGAACCAATCAACCCAGCCGGGGTCGCCTCCGCCGAATTCATAAACGGGTTCTAATGAGCATACCGCCTGGTCTTCCTCCGGCGAGCCGATGCCTAAATCATATTGGTCGATAATATCGGGCCCCAGCATGCGAAGAAGAGGAATTCCTATCTGATTTTCCTTTGCGCGGGCGGGCATGATCGCATTGCTTTTGCTCGGGTAATA